>JAZNUF010000270.1:0-3410 GCA_045592185.1 Candidatus Flemingiibacterium sp. | reverse complement strand
CTCTTCTATTATCAACTCTATTAAATATCCTTATTCCAACGGTTTTACCGAGGGTTGCAACAACAAAATCAAAGTTTTAAAGCGGAATGCTTATGGCTTTTCTAACTTCAAACGGTTCCGTGATCGTATCCTTTTCATTTTTTCTTAGTTTCTTCGCCACGAAAAAGTGGTGCACCTCTGCTTCGCTTCGATGCACCACTTTTATTCAGTATCTTTATTTTTTAGTTTTCTTTACCCCAACTATTGACATAGAGCCATTGTTACTTGCCCTGATATCAACACCTCGCGACTTCCATCAGGATATTTTACTATCAATCGACACTCATCGTCAATTTCTTCGGCGATGCCCACACGGCTCTCCCCGGACTGGAGGCAGATTATGTCAACCTCTTTCCCGAGAATACACGAGCGTGAACGATATTCGTTAATATAATCTTCTTTATTTAACCTGTTACGGTAGAGAGCATAAAATTCATTTACAATCTCCGCCGCTAAGAGATTATCCGCATCTTCCGGAAGCTTCTTAAACAGCGCACCGGCGGTATTGACAATTTCTGCCGGGAATCCCTTATCGGGGTACGTCAAATTAAGACCGATTCCAAGAACTGCGAAGTCAAATTTGTTATTGGTTCCAAGTCTTGTTTCGGTAAGGATTCCGCAAACTTTTTTCCCTTCATAGTACAGGTCGTTAACCCATTTGATTCCGCACTCAATATTAGCTACTTTAAAAACCGCCCGTGAAACCGAAACCGCAGCGGCAGTAGTGATGTGCGCCGCAGTTTCGGGGTCAAAATCGGGCTTTAACAAAAGTGACATATAAAGACCGCCATTAGGCGAAAAGAAGGAACGTCCCGCTTGTCCCCGTCCTGAGATTTGCCTTTTTGCAACAAAGAGTGTTTCCGAAAAATCCGAAGTTTCTCCAAGAGCTCGGGCATCATTGTTTGTAGAATCGGTAACCTCAAATACCTTCACCGATATGGGTTCGCGCAAATATTTTCTGATATTTTGTTCTTTAATCATTAATTACCGTAAAATCCTTTGTGAAGCTTGTTTATCATTTTTACGATGTTTTGAAGATATGTATTCACTTCTCCGCCGCCGTTATCCATGTTGCTGAATACAGCAAGCACATAAGGCTTGTCGTCATAAAGAACTATGCCGGCGTCATGATACGCAGCTTCATCCCATCCATACTTGTGCATAACCGCTGTCGGATAAACTCCGGAAGGTATAACAACTCTGTGATTTCCCTTTAACATTGATTCCCGCATAAGCGTGCCGTATCTCTCATCTTCACAGCTAAACTCGTAAATTGCCTTAAAAAGCTTGCCCGCATCTGTAGCGGACATAGAATTTCCGCCTTTGAGTACGGAGCTCGCTTTAAGCTTCCTTGCAAGCTCACGCATAGTATCAAAGCCAAAGCGCTCTCTGAGCTGCGAATACGCCACATTGTCGCTGTATTCAAGGGTGTACTTAATAAAATCAATGTATGTAAATTCTGTCCCGTCCTCCATGTCCTTGATTTTACCGGAGCCTTCCTTTAGCATACTTTCGCTGTCATAAACCACCACATCCGATAAATCATAGTTCGTGTCGGAATATTCAATAACGGTCTTATCGGGAATACCGTCCTCATCTGTATCAATCATTTCGGGAACAAATCCCTCGATATTTTCAATCTTTTCAAAAAAGGCTTTTTCATCCGCTGAAATTACTTTAAGCACAGATAAAATATAAGGGGCTTTAATAACGCTTGCGGCGTCATAGATTTTCTCCGCATCATAGTCGAAGTGATATCCCGTAAGCAAATCTTCGTAATAAACGCTTACTGACGGATAGAAAACATCTTCTCTCGCAAAAACGCGTTCACGCAAAATCTTGTTAGTCAAATCTTCCTCGGTAAGCCCGGAGGCTTCTAATTCCTCAGAGGTAAAGAGGGGATCATCTCCTATCGACTCTCGCTCAATTTTCATTAGCTCTGTAACGGCTACCCATTTGCACTTGAGGGGCTCTTCTTCGCCCTCAGGCGTATATAAAAACACATCCTCTTCCTCGTCATCGGACTCCTCATCCTTGGCGGCATCAACGTCAGATTCTTTGGCAGTTTCCCCTAAGGTGGACTCTGTAAAATCTCCCTCATCTTCGATTTCAGCAATAGGCATCAACACATAGGGGGCGGAGGTTTCTATATATTCAACAATCTCATCAATAAGGCGAGCTTGCGCACGCACATCAATGGTAAAGACCGTCTGATAGCGAGCGATATCCGCCTCAAGGGTGGCAATGGCAGCTTCCTTTTCCGAAACGGATTTTTTCAGTGCTGCAATCTCATCGGCAAAATACGTCCCAGAATCCGCAAGATTTGCCTCGAGCACCGCAATTTCTCCTAACAGCTTTTCAATATCAGCTTCAAGTGCTGCCTTTTCCCTTTGAAGCTTAGATAAAGAGGATTCAAGCTCCGTCCCCTCCTGCTCCAAGACCGTGTTTTCTCGGCTGAGGTCCGAAATTACCTTAGCAACCATAATCACACCGGCGGCAAGAATGGCGGCAATCATGACTATAATAAGGACATATAAAGTAATCTTCAACTTTTTTGACATCGTTATTTTACCCCATATATTTATGCAGCTTGTTTATTTGTATTAAAGCGAAGCCACCGCGAATATAATTTCGCGGCGGACATTTTTTATAGTCAAGGCATAAGCCTGTTGTTTTCAATCTATTAAGTCGTTATAAAATATAATCTCGTCCGGCAGACAATAGCCAAGCTTTTCCTTTGCCAACGCAATTATATACTCCTTGTCGAAGGGAGCGTCAAGCTTATTTTGCAGCTCGTCAATATTCCCCTGCACATCCTCAATTTGAGCCGTGAGAAGCTCGCGCTCTTCCTCGAGATTGTTGTACTGGAGCTGAACGCTTACAAGGGTGATTATCATAAATAGGAACGCGAGCAATATTGCGAGCTTCACGGGTATTGATAAACGTACCTGTTTCATCTCGTATTCCTTTCCTTTTGTGGGACAGCTGTGCCGCTTTTTTTAGTTCGGCACGCTTAATTTTAAACTTTTGTATTTCAATTTTGAAACGGGAAATCCATCGACCTATGCAAAAAGAATACAAACGATGAATAGCCCTTATCAAAAAACGAGTGGGCGGTATTACAATCTTGGTAAATACAAACGTAAGTATAGCCCAAAGTATTTTAGACAGTGTTAAAAAAATAAGGCTTGTCAAACGTCCGGCAGTCTGAAGATAGAGCGTGAAGCCTACAAGCGTACCGAGCAAGATAAATCCTCTGAAGCTGCCGTCATTAGCCTTAAAAACAAAAACTACAAGAGTAATTGCAGAAATTATGAAAAATAAAATATCTTCAACCAGGGATAGAACAAAAACTACAGCCCCCGAAATTT
>JAZNUF010000269.1:0-7073 GCA_045592185.1 Candidatus Flemingiibacterium sp. | reverse complement strand
CCTTCAGCAGGCGGCGCATCTGCAATAGATAACTGTTCATTTGCAAACATTTCTTCAGTCGCCGCGCTTGCTTCGTCAAAGGTGTTAGGGTTGTTTAATTCCATGTGGTTTCACTCCTTATCGTATTTTTTACATCTGGGGCAAAATTCCGCCCTGCATTTGCATTGCCATCGCCATTTTTTGCTGTTCCGCGATCTCTACAGCATGCTTGTGTTCTTTCAAATGGTTTTCAAGCGCCGCCGCATAGTCGGGTTTGTGATGTTTGAGTATCTGGAAATCCATTTGGAGGATGTACCGCAGATGTTCTTCTATGTGTATCTCGTGCTCATCATAATCAGAGATTTTCGGCATAACGCCGCTCTCGAAGAACACGTTTTCCCGCTGAGCGGCTTGAATTTGCAACGAATTAAGGTTCATTATCTCGGTGTAGTTCCCGATTTTCATAAATTCCAACGCCAAAAGCTTAACTCTTTCCGGGATTCTGCCCTCGCTATCCGTAAACAGCCCCATGTTGTAAGCGTCAAAGAATCGCTGTTTCTGCATTTCTTCACTCATGAGTAGCTCGTTTTCCGTGATGTACTCCACGTCATAGCTGTTGATGTCGTCCGCAGACCAAACAAGGGCCTTACCTACGTTGTTGGTACCGACATAGTTCACTATGCGGTGTGTCGTTGCGTAAATTTTGTATATTTCAAGCCACAGTATAGCGAGTTTTTTTATGGAGTTTCGTATGTGATCGCCTGTAAGCGATAACCTTGTGTTGTCGATCTCCATAAGGTTATTAATTGCCGTTCCGCTTGTTACGCCTGATGGTGTATTTCCCGTGACCATGAGCTGTGATACGCCTGCGACATACTCCATGTCGGTCTTCAGGTTGTACCGCTCCTGCATGATCTCCGCGGGGAGAGAGCCATTCTGAACAGGGACCGGTGGATTTGTGCCGCTTTTATAAACCAAAAATGCCCCCGGCTCTAATCCGTGTTCTTCGTATTCCTCGATATCGATACTGCCTTCTTCGGTTAAAAGATTTCCGAGAGATAAACGCCTTATATATTCGTGAATACTGTTTATACAACCGTTATAGGTTCTCTGGTAAGGAATTAAATCCTCGATAACGGATTTACCGAAAAACTGCCCCGGCATTTCATGACAAACCGTCTGAATAAGGGGTATTTTGCTGTATGGCATATCGCCGTAGTATACGAGATGCTCGTCCCCCACAATTATGACCATAAGCCCGTTAGGTCTGTATTTTGATGGCCGCTCAAAATATGTAATAACTTTTTCAGCGTTTTCCGCGGTTCGGTGTCCTATGGAAACGACTGTATTTTCATACCCAAAACCGCCGCCCGATGTAACAGGCGTAAGTTCAAAGGTTTCAATGGCACTGCCCTCAACATCTATGCCGTACAAATCGTAAATGTCCTCAACGCTCTTTACCTGCTCAAGGATGATGGAACGCTGATTTTCAACGCCTTGCTTAAAAACGCTTTCAGGGAACACCTCGTAAGGAGTTATAAGTCCGTAATCAATGTCGCCCTGGTAAAAAGCGCGCTGCCTTTTACGCTCCACGCCGTTATCGCCAATATCCACGATGGTTTCAACGGCGAATTCCTCACCTTTGTCCTTATCCCACCATGAGAGCCAAAAACAGTTGCCGCAAAGCTCAGTCCAATAAATCATTGTGTCTTTCTTCGATTCAAAATCGGTTGACTTCTGTGTATACTGCAAGATGCTGGTGGAAACCTCGGCTTTGGCATAATCGTCAAGCTCATTTGTGGCTGGCTTGACTTTCATCATGTAGTTGACTTTTTTTAGATTGGCGATTCTTGTCTGAATCAGAGGCGCAATGTTGTTGAACGTCTCCCGATTGAGCCAGTCATACACGGGCTCCAACTGCTCGATATCGCCGGTGTATGGGCGTACGCCGCAGTACTGATTACCTACAAGGAAATTCGCATTAAGTGTCCACTGCCTTTCAAGCGAAGAACGCTGTCCTCTGCGGTTTTCTAAATCTTCAAGGATGTTGTGTATAATATCCTCTTTGAATAAGGTGTTTCCGTCCTTATCCACATCAATAACCTTTGCTTCTTTGTCGTCCTGACCGGGTTTACGGCTGAAAAGACTGCCGATAGCCGCTGTAATCTTCGCGGCCGCAGGAATGTGTGGTATTTGCATTACTCGTTCTCACCGTCCTTTCCTCGCCACTTTCTTAAGATTCTGTCGTGCGCCGATTTCGCAGAATGGCACTTCTCGCCTTTGTACTCGGTGAGAGTTCTGCTCATTATGCGACTATACAGGTCACGACGCTCAAGAGCGTGTATGATAGACTGAAGAACGATAATGCCGCACAAAACGCAAATTATCATTCCCATAGGCTCACTTACACCTCAACTTCATCGACTGTCGGATGCTTGCAGTATCTCGCGTGAGCCTTAAGCCCCTTTTTGCTGTCAAATTCCTTTCCGCAAGCAGGACAGCTCACAACACCGCTCTTGGCGGTGTGGGTATCAGTACTGTCAACGCCCTCATCGCCGTCGTCATTAGTGCTGGTATCAGCATCGTCAGCATTACCGCCGGTCTGCTTGGATTCATCCTCGCCATGCTCCTGACCTTCGCCAATCTGCTGACTTTCCTCATCGTGTCCGGTATCGGTCTGCTCTGCTTCTCTGTCAGTCTGTTCCGCATTCTCCGCCACCCCGAGCGCCTTTGCATTAAAGAACAACGCCGGAGCCGCCGTGTTTTTGGGCACCGGGATATTGCTCTTTGTCTTTGGATTGATTTCATCAATAGCTCCAAGAGCTTTCCCGAGGCAACTTTTACAGATGATAACCGTGTTTCCAATCTCGCGAGTTCGTGAGATAGCGAAACAGTCAGTGTTTTTGCAGCCCCTTACGCCGCATTTTCTTTTAACCTGGCGTACAAACATTAGTAATAACCTCTTTTCCTCGCTGTTTTCAGCATCTTATTTTTATATTTTTGCAAATCCTTTTCAAATTGCGTCCGATTGTCTTCTTTGTAATCGGCACCGAAGAATTTGTACTTATCGAGAAACTGTGTGCAGCTATCCACCAAATCATCATTAACGCCATTGGGAAATGCTGCGTGTTCCTCTATAAATTCACTTGTAAAGTCAGCATATCGGGGAAGATAAACATTTCCGCTTTCGATAATGCCTGTAACCGCATTAGCTCTTGCAACCTTTGAGCCTTTCGGCTCTACCGGAATAATTCCCGATATCTCATGCCTAAGCATCGCAATAATGGCAGGGCCGTTGGCTTTGTCCTCGATGAGTATTGAATGCCTGTCCGGATACTTGGCGTTCATTGCCTTTATGGCTTTAAGCGTGTCCGGGAAGTCCATGCGCCTTTTTAGCATATCAACCAAGTAGAAATCGGCGTTCAGCTTGCCCCATACCTCTATAGCAACAAAGTCCGAATCCGCATTGTCCTTAAACGTAGCATCCACGGAAATGACCTTAAACGGAAGATGATCCGGCAGTACATCATAAAACTGCCACCACTCACGTTTGAAAATGTTGCCTTCTTCAGATGTCGGTCTGCCTTGAAACAGTGCGTTCCAGGCTCTCATGCCGTCAGAATAGCTCGATTTGAAAGCCGCAAGCCACTTGTTGTCTTTGCCTATCTCGGGGCAAAGTGCATCGCCTACAGCCCTGCCGAGAATGTCATTTTCCTCGGCCTCAACAGGGATGTTCACAACCTCAACGTTACTTTCCTCACGGATAACACGCCCGGCAAGGTCATCCTCGTGCCATCTGGTCTGAATAATGATTATTTTAGTACCCGCCTGGGTTCTTGTTTTGATGGAGTTCTGCCACTCCTCCCACAGCCGCTCACGGTAGTTAACGCTGTCCGCTTCCTGGCGGTTCTTGACGGGGTCGTCAATGATGATGAGGTCACCGGCGTTACCCGTGATACCCGACATGATACCTCTCGTGATTATTCCGCCGCTGTGATTTGCAATCTCAATGTCGCGGTCAGAGGACTTGGAAAGCGATATATCAAATATGAATCTACCGTATTCCTCAATTTTCGTCTTATTGCGGCGGCCGAATTTTCCGGCAAAGTCATCGTTATAACAAGCTACGATGCATCGTCTGTCAGGATATTTGCCCTCATACCAACTCGGGAAGGTTTCGGTAACGGTCATACTCTTACCGTGCTGCGGAGGTGTGGACAGCACCAATATATCGTAAGGATTACCCGTTACCGCTTCAGCAAACGCCTGAACCTTATCCGCTAAAAATCGGTGGAACTTTGTATCAATCCATTTTTCTTTGTGTACAAAGTAGCAATACGCGGCGTAGGAAGACCGCATAAGCTCTATAGCAAAATCGTTACTGCTTTCGCTCATAACCTGCCAGCTCCGCTAACTTACTGAGCTTATCACCGCCGATTATCTCTGTTCGCTCTGTGGGCTTACCCTCAATAAGCAGTTTTTTATCCGTCATCGTTCCGATTACGGTCGTAAGATGATTAACCGGGATATCCCTGTTGTCATTATCAAGTTCTTTTTCAAGACGGGCAAATGCCTTGTTTATTATCCTGGTGGCTTTTTGGGAAAACTCCTGTTCTTTTTCGTTGCATAGTTTTTCAAACTTTTCTTCCTGAATATGTTCATCAACTATTTTCTTAACTGTGGAAACAGGCAATCCGAGACTGTCTGCTGTTTCCTTGTAGTTTTTTGTAGTCGCCCAAGAGGCCATGACCTGAAACACTACCTCCGGTGGCGTTTTCTTGCCTCTCGGCATTACATTTCACCACGCTTTTGAATAAAAATAGGTGCAAGAGAACCTATACGGGTTTCATCTTACACCTACTATAACATAGAAGACCGTTCATTTATCACGGACTTTACCAGTTTTCATAAAATTTTTTCCGGTAGTAATAAAGCTGCGTTTCGCTGATGCAGTACTCCATCGCGATACCGTGTATGCTCTTGGAATCATCCGTCAGCATGGCGTATAAAGCCCTATAATTTTCCTTGCCAACTTCAATGCAGAGGTTTAACACCTTCTGCTGTACTTCCTCCGGCATATCCTTGATATTCATACACGTGAAATATATAAGTCCCTGTTTGTTGTACGGAATATGTATTCCTCTGCGTTTCTTGAATATTTCAATCACCCCGCTTCTTTTATCTTCCGTATCCGTGCTTTTAACACGTTCATAATGTTGTCGTGCGTATGACCCCGTTCCGCTATGGCTGCCTTCACATCTTCATCAACACTGTCGGTGACGATTAAGTAGTGGACGTATATTTTGTCATACGGGGAACCCTGGCGAAGCAATCGGCATATTCCCTGGTCGTTAAGCTCGAAGCTCCAATTCGGCGTGAACCAGATAATGTGCTGTCCGCCCATCTTATCGACCTTTCGCTCTTTTCTATGAGCTTGTCTATGTACTTTATTTCTTTTTCCAGTATTCTCATTGTTTAATCACTTCTCCATTCATCCGCAAATATTTCCTGTACCCCTGCTTCTTTCGTTGTATCCTGCATCGCTCACAAATTCTATTTGTCTGCCGTTCATAGAAAGTAGCTCCGCACCGTGCACAGTATTGAGGCCGAATACGTTGGAATGAGGAGCAGGAGTCGCAGTCCGTTTCGCCTGCGGTACACCCTTTGACTTTATCCCAATGCTGACACAGATTTCTTTGCCAGTTGTCTTGGCCATCGAAATGTTTGCGAATTGGGTATGTAAGTAAACTTACCAATTTACCCATTTCTTCTTTGGCTTCGGCTTTTTCTTCAACAGACATCAGCTGCTTTTGCCCGATGCGTCTCTCCGGGCGATTGTCGCCCCACTCATCATTACCGAGCAATTTGCTCACTTTGGCAAGATTTTCGGTTAAATACACCGTGAACACCTTGCCACGTATTGCTTTTGAGGATTTACCGATGACTCGGCTCATGCTCTCGTAATTGCTCCCGGATTTTATCATCCGGCAGAGAGTCTGCAGCTGTTCCTCTGTCCAAAGATTGTGATTGTCAGCTTTAAGGGGACGCTCCTTTATGCCGAGGTCATTTACTCGCCTTTGTATTGCCCCCTCTGACCTTAGAAGTCTGCTCGCAATCACCGGGTAAGTGTAGCGGTATGTGCGAAGCAGCCGAACCAGCTCTCTGTCCTCTGCCTCGGTCCATTTCTCATTGTGCGGTTTCACTGCACATCTGCGTCTGAAATCCTCGGAGCGTTTTATTTTTACCCATTCAGGCTCATATCCGAGCGCATTTTCATCAAAGCGGGAAAAGTCAATTAGCTGCTTATTCTTTTCTGCGAACTCCCAAAACTCGTCTATATCGACCATTCTGAAAGAACAGTCTCTCACACGTTGCGTATGAATTTTAAGGCCCGCACTTTCAAATTTTTTTAACCTATCCTCGTATCCGCCCGAATGACCAAGCTCTTTCAGAAGAACATTAAAAGAAATCATTGATGAATTTTCAAGATGAGCCCCAAGGCCGAGCCTTGCTACTCTTACGAGAATAGCGTTTCGAGAACGTCCGAGCCGTTTTGCAATCGTGTCCACGCTGTACATGCCCCATTCTTCCGAAAGTCGCCGTTCCTCTTCCTCTGTCCAGTTACGTGCACGTCCCATATCCGTCTCCTTTTACCAATACATTCCACGGTAATGGATACAATTCATCACTCCGCACCACCATTCATCTCATTTCCTCCGCCATAGCAAGCACCGCCTCGGCGTATCCGTTGACAAAACCGCTGTAATGCCCTCGGTTGTAGGCGGTCAACGCCTTTTCGTAGTCGCCGCCGTATTTGTCAAGCAGCTCGTCAAGATAATCAATGCCGACTATAACATTCTGCCGCCCATCAAGCAGGTCCGTAACCCCAAGCTTGTCCATACGTTCCGAATGCCATCGGGGCTGTACTTGCATAAGCCCGAAGCTGTTACAAGTATCTCCGATAGCCTTTTCGTCATACCGGCTCTCGTGATATATCATGGCAACCACTACCGCCGCATCCACACCGCGGTCGGCGCACATCTGCTCTATTTCAAGCTGCACCTCCGCCCGAATTGGCAAGCTCCACATGATCT
>JAZNUF010000268.1:0-7769 GCA_045592185.1 Candidatus Flemingiibacterium sp. | reverse complement strand
ATCGGTCCTGTGCGCACGGGAAAGTCCACGTTTATCAAAAAATTCATGGACTCCCTTGTTATTCCAAACATTGCAGACGAGCATGAAAAAGAACGTGCAAAAGATGAGATGCCCCAAAGCGCGGCGGGAAAGACCATAATGACCACAGAGCCGAAGTTTATCCCCGATGAAGCGGTGGAAATCACTATCGGAGACAACGCGGTGATGAAGGTGAAAATGGTGGATTGCGTGGGATACATTGTTCCGGACGCAATGGGGTATATCGAAGACGGTAGTGCAAGAATGGTGCATACGCCCTGGAAAACCGAAGCTATGCCCTTTGCTGAGGCGGCGGAATTTGGGACGAGAAAGGTTATAACAGAGCATTCCACGGTGGGAATGCTTGTTACAACGGATGGCACTATTGGGGAAATTGAACGGGAAAGTTACGTGGAAGCCGAGGAGCGCGTGGTAAAGGAATTAAAGAGCGTAGGCAAGCCCTTTGCAATTATTCTTAATTCTGCTCAGCCGGAAAGTGACAGAGCCGTAAAGCTTGCCATGGAGCTCGAGGAAAAATATGCCGCACCGGTGGCACTTGTCAACTGCTTGCGGCTTGACGGGGATGATATACGCCACATTTTGGAGCTTGTTCTGATGGAATTTCCAGTATGCGAAATCAAGGTATCCATGCCCGGTTGGACAAACGCCCTTGATTCCACTCATAGGATGAAGGCGGCGGCAAACAAGTTCTTTGCCGAGAGAGGTGAGAGGGTAACAAAGATAGGAGAAATCGCCAAAGTGTTTGGCGAAAATCCGGACAACGAATACATAAAATCGGTGAAAGTCGATAAAATTGATTTGGGCCGGGGAAGTGCCGCCTTGTCAGCGGAGCTGCATGACGGACTTTATTATAAGACAATCAGCGAGCTTTGCGGTCTTGAAATCAACAGCGAGGAAACGCTTATTACAATTTTGAGTCAACTGTCGGCAATGAAAGAAAAGTACGACAGAGTAGCAGAGGCGCTGATGGCGGTAGAGGAAAAGGGGTATGGCATAGTCATGCCCGAAATTGAGGACCTGCATTTGGAGGAGCCGGAAATTGTCAAGCAGGCAGGGGGATATGGCGTCAGACTCCGTGCTTCCGCGCCAAGTATACACATGATAAAGGCTAACATCGAAACGGAAATCAGCCCCGTGGTTGGTACTGAACAGCAATCGGAGGAACTGGTACAGTTCATGCTCAAAGAGTTTGAGGAGGACCCGAAGAAAATTTGGCAGTCGAATATGTTCGGAAAGACCTTGCATCAGCTTATTAACGAAGGACTTCATACAAAGCTTGGGCATATGCCGGAGGACGCAAGAGAAAAGCTATCTGAAACTCTCGGAAGAATTATCAATGAAGGTAGCGGCGGTCTTATTTGTATTATACTGTGATATTGTGAATACCGCCAACAATAAATAGACGATATATTAAAGTCTGCTGCGAAACCTTTGCGGCAGACTTTATTTTTTATGTGAAGCTCGTATTCTGCCAATATTATTTAGATTTTTCTGCCGTAAATAAGCTTTTTATGAAATATACTTGATTTATTAACAAAAACACGCTATAATAAAATGTAGGGTTATATTCTTTGCGATAAAATGGAGGAAAAACGCTGTGGAACGAGTTTCAAAGCATAATTATTATTTAGATATCGCTCAAACTGTCGCTGAACGAAGCACCTGCCTTCGCAAGAGGTACGGCGCGATAATTGTAAAGAACGATACCATTGTATCAACCGGCTATAACGGTGCACCTAGAGGTCGCAAGAATTGTACCGACCTTGGGGTGTGCACAAGAGATAAACTAAATATCCCACGGGGTGAGAGGTATGAGATGTGCCGTTCCGTACACGCTGAAGCCAATGCTATTATTGCCGCTTCTCGTGAGCAGATGCTTGGCGCAACCTTGTACATGGCGTGCATGGAAGGGAAGAGTGACGATTTGGTTGGGGATACCTGCTCCTGCATGATGTGCAAGCGTATGGCTATCAATGCAGGGATTGAAACGGTCATTGTCCGCACGACTCCCACCGAATATAAGATAATTCCCGTTGAAAGCTGGATTACCGATGACGACAGCCTTTCCGGTAAATTCGGATATTGATAAAGACGTGGAATTCAGTATACGTAAGGGTGTCAGTGATGATATACCGCAGCTTGTGTCTATTGAAAGGGAATGCTTTTCCTCTCCGTGGAGCGAAAAAAGCTTTGAGGATTTCTTTCTTCACGAATGTTCTTTCTGCCTTGTTGCCGAGGCGGGTGGGGTTTTGTGCGGATATGTGGGAATGTACATAATTTGCGGCGAGGGGGAGATTACCAATCTTGCCGTACGCTCGGAATACCGCCGTGAGGGAGTCGGGACTGCGCTCATGAAGTCCCTCTGTGATGCCGAGAAGATATCAAGGTTAACCCTTGATGTGAGAGAATCCAATGTGGCCGCATATACCCTTTACAAGAAGCTTGGCTTTAAGGTGGACGGCAAACGGAAAAAATTTTATGAAAAACCTCGTGAGGATGCAATTCTCATGAGTAATGATATAAAACGCTAAGGAAAATAAAAATGCTTATACTTGCCCTTGAAAGCTCCTGTGACGAAACTTCTGCCTCTGTCTGTTCAATTACGGGGGAAGAGTACAGGATCCTGTCAAATATAATTGCTTCACAGATTGAAACCCACAAGCTTTACGGCGGCGTGGTTCCCGAAATTGCAAGCCGCGCTCATTGTGAGGCGATTTCATCAATAACCTATGAAGCCCTTGATGTTGCAGGGGTTACGCTCGATGACATTGACGCTGTGGCGGTTACGGTGATGCCGGGGCTTATCGGCGCGCTGCTTGTTGGAGTTAATTTTGCAAAAGCGCTTGCTCTTTCAAACAATAAACCGCTTATCCCCGTAAATCATATCCGCGGACATATTGCGGCGAACTATTTTGTTCATGAAAGCCTGAAGCCGCCGTTTTTGGCATTGGTGGCATCCGGGGGACACACATCCCTTATCAGGGTGGATAGCTATACCGAATTTACAACCGTTGGCAGAACCCGGGATGACGCTATCGGTGAAGCCTTTGATAAAGTTGGACGGGTCATGGGGCTTCCATATCCGGGCGGTGCCGAAATGGACAGGCTCGCCTCCCTCGGGAATCCCTCCGCTGTTAAATTTCCCTCCGCGGCGGTTGTCGGTGATAATCTTGATTTTTCCTTTAGCGGGCTTAAAACATCCGTTATAAATCATCTTCACAACTTAGAACAAAAGGGAGAAGAATACTGTCGGGAGGATATTGCCGCTTCCTTTACAAAAGCAATCACTTCATCGGTGACAAAAAAGCTTTCGGACGCCGCTTGTAAGACGGGACTTACAGACATTGTTTTAGCCGGCGGCGTTGCGGCAAACTCTCATTTGCGGACGGCGCTTGAAGAAATGTGCCGTAAGAATCACTTGAACCTTTATATGCCGCCCTTGTCCCTTTGCGGTGACAATGCCGCCATGATATGTGCACAAGGTTACCACGAATATATGGCAGGAGTGAGGGGGGACGCCTCCCTTAACGCCAAGGCAACGGGGCGGTGAGAGTTATCAACAGTGTGTTGGTAACTTGGCGGCAATCCAAAGATATACAGCCGAAAATTCCTTTAAATTCGATGAAATATGCATAATTTCCTCGAATATTCAGCTAAACAGCTGTTGAAAACTCAGTTGATAATGTGGAAAACACTAAATCATAAATATTTTTTAACGGAGTAATAAAAATGAGCAACTACGAAGCAAACATCAAATCAACCCTTGAAAAATTCGAACAGGTACTTAGAAACCAGCTGGCGCGCGTTGAAAAAATCAATGCCGCTAAGGATTTCGTTGACTATACCACCCTTCCTGTGCTTACCATCGGCATCTGCGGCGGTGACGGTATCGGCCCGATTATTACAAAGGCGGCTCAGGACGTTCTTGAATATATACTCGCTGATGAAGTTAAGGCGGGAAAAATCGTATTTAAGGTAATTGACGGTCTTACTATCGAAAACCGTGCCGCTTGTATGAAAGCTATTCCCGATGACGTTATGGAGGAGCTTTACAAGTGTGACGTTATACTGAAAGGTCCGACCACCACTCCCCGTGCCGGCGACCCGTGGCCCAACATCGAATCGGCTAATGTGGCTATGAGAAAGAGTCTTGACCTTTTTGCAAATGTACGTCCCGTTAAAGTACCGGATAAGGGCATAGATTGGACGTTCTTCCGTGAGAATACCGAGGGCAGCTATGCTGTTGGCAGTCAGGGTGTAAATGTTACCGATGACCTTGCTGTCGACTTCTGTGTAACCACCACCGAGGGTACAAACAGAATTGCACGCCTTGCTTTTGAGTATGCACGCAAGAATAAGAAAGAGCGCGTTTCTATTGTCACCAAGGCAAACATAATCAAAACCACGGACGGAAAATTCCTTCGTATCTGCGAAGAAATTGCCAAGGAATATCCCGAGATTGTCACCGATGAATGGTTTGTGGATATTATGACCGCGAAGCTTGTTGACGAAAAACGCCGTACAGATTTCAAGGTGTTTATTCTGCCTAACCTTTACGGCGACATCATTACCGATGAAGCGGCTGAATTCCAAGGCGGAGTCGGTACTGCGGGCTCGGCGAATATCGGTAAGAAATACGCCATGTTTGAAGCTATTCACGGCTCTGCTCCCCGTATGATTAAAGAGGGACGCGGAAAATATGCAGACCCTTGCTCTATGCTTCGTGCCACCGTTCTTCTTCTCTCCCATATCGGCAGACAGACGGAGGCTGATAAGCTTGAGCGTGCCCTTGACATTTGTATGTTTGAAGAAAAGAAATATACTGTCACAGGACGGGATACCGGCGCAACCTGCGATGAATTTTCAGCATATGTAATGGAAACTATAAAAAGTCTGTAATCCTTGTTTATAGGCGAAAGGTAATCACTTAAGGAAAGGTATGGTTGTAGTTTTATGCTGGGAAGAGAAAAAACAGATAAAAAGCACAATCGCGGCGAAGAGAAACCGATTAAAGGCAGAGTATCTCAAGCAGTTGTAAAACGGCTCCCCAGGTACTACAGATATCTCCGAGAGCTTATCAACAACGATATTCTTCGTATTTCATCGGGAGAGCTGTCAAAACTCATGCACGTGACCGCTTCTCAAATCAGGCAGGACTTAAACTGCTTCGGCGGTTTTGGGCAGCAGGGCTACGGATACAATGTAAAATATTTGTATGGAAAAATTGGCGAGATTCTCGGAGTTACAAAGCGGTATAAAGCCGTGATTATCGGCTCGGGAAACCTTGGCAGAGCTCTTGCCGCAAGTCCCATATTTGAGAGGCGCGGAGTAAAGCTTACGGCGCTGTTTGACAATAATCCTGCGGTTATCGGTAAGGAAATATCGGGCTATGAAGTAAGGGCGATGGCAGAGCTTGAATCCTATCTTTCCGAAAACACCGTTGATATAGCAGTACTTACGCTTCCTAAGGATGCAGTCAGAGAAATGGCAAATAAGCTTGCCGACCTTGGCATCAAGGGGCTTTGGAACTTTGCAAGCACTGAAATTGAGCTTTCTCACAAGGACGTTGTGGTTCAGAATGTCCACATGGGTGACTCGCTTATGACCCTCTGCTATGAGCTGACAAAATAATTGTAATTTGGGATGATTAAAGTGAAAAAATTGCGGATTCAATATGGGGATGGAGTATTGTCCCTTCCGAGAGAGGGGATTTTAAATTCTCTGCCCGATGCCAATGAATTTAATTTAAAAGTGCTCCTTCTTGTGGCTTCTGCAGATATTTTGCATACCGATTATGATGCTGTTGCAAAAGAAGTTTGCGGACAGCTTGATTGTACGGCCAGCGCATTTGTGCGTTCCCTTGCCTTTTGGCAGGAAATGGGCGTAATCAGCATAACCGAGGGCGAGGGAGAGGAAAAAACAAAATCCCGTAAGAAGAAAGAATATCTTCAAGCCTCGGAGCTTCCTGCCTATACTGAGGGGGATGCCGCTGATATAATAGAAAAAAATGCAGACCTTAGCGGCATTATCGACATATGCCAGAAGATAGTGGGCAAGCTGTTTACTCCCTCAGAAGCGCAGATTGTTGTAGGACTTTACGACCACTTGCGCCTGGATGGGGAATACATAGCGACTTTATTCGCATATTGCAAGGACAACGGCAAAAAATCTCTGCGGTACATAGAAAAAACCGCACTTGGTCTTTACGATGAGGGAATTGACACCACCCAGGCACTTAATAAACATATAAAGCGGCTTGAACGGCATGATGAGCTTTTATCTCAGATTAAGAGCCTTATCGGTGCGGCGTCAAGACAGCTTACCTCAAGGGAAAAGAAGCTTACGGAGCAATGGATAAGCACTTGGCGGTTCGATATAGACGTCATAACAAGGGCTTACGAGGTGACCGTTGACAATATCGGCGATGTGAAGCTTCCGTATATGAACCGTGTTTTGGAGAATTGGTACAATTCGGGACTTACTACCCTTGAAGCGGTGGAGGAGTCCCTTGAAGTGTATAAGAAAAATAAAGCGGAAGCCGAGAGAGATTCCTCAGGATTTGAAACAAACGAATATTTTGAGGCGGCACTTGCCCGAGCTCAGAGATATCTTACGGAAAATAAATCCTGATATCGGCAGGAGAAGGAAGCTTTCGCTGTCGCGAAAGCCATGGTGATTATTATGGGGTACAATAAGGAAAATTATGCGAGAATACGGCAGGAATATGCCGATAAAAACTTGCGTGCCAAGAAGGCGGCGGAGCGCCGTGCCGAGGAGCTTCATGAGAAGTATCCGCAGCTTCTTAAAATAGACAGAGTCCTTTCCGAAACGGGGCTGAACATTTTCCGTGAAGCCATGGGCGGCAAGGAAGACCTTGATAAGCGGATCGCGAGGCTTCGTGAAAGCAACGAGGAGCTTTGCGCGGCAAGAGGTGCGTATCTCGAATCCATAGGCTATCCGAGAGATTACACTGCTGTAAAATACGAATGTGATATCTGTAAGGATACGGGCTTTGTAGATACTAAGCTGTGCGAATGTATGCGCAGAGATTTAATTCTTGCAGGCTATGAAAGCTCCGGTATCGGTAATCTTATAAAGACGCAGAGCTTTGATTCTTTTGATTTGAATTACTATAACCGTTCCTCGGATGAGAGGGCGAATATGGAGCTGATACTCCGCAAATGTAAAGAATATGTTTCCGGATTTTCGGAGTCCTGCGGGGAGAATCTTTTCTTCTGCGGCACTACGGGACTTGGAAAAACCCACCTTTCAACGGCTGTTGCAAAGGGAATTATTGATAGGGGCTACGACGTTGTTTATGACACGGCCCAGAATATTCTCTCGGATTTTGAGCATGAGCGTTTTAACCGTGGTTACGGAGATAATTCAGAATCGGCGACAGATAAATATTTTGAGTGTGATCTGCTTATTATTGATGACCTCGGTACGGAGATTTCAAATCAGTTCACGCTGTCCTGTCTTTATAACATTATAAATACCCGAATAAATCACTCAAAGTCCATGCTGATAAGTACGAATCTTATGCAGAACGATATCCGTTCACGCTATAGCGACAGAATCACCAGCCGCCTTTTCGGAGATTTTATGGTACTGAAATTTGTCGGTCGGGATATTCGTATGCAGAAGGTTATAAATTAAATTAGGTATACAAAAAAGCGATTCCGTGTAAATGAACAAGTCCAGTAAAAACGGACAATAGACAAAAGGCA
>JAZNUF010000267.1:0-3935 GCA_045592185.1 Candidatus Flemingiibacterium sp. | reverse complement strand
GGTTGCCATTAGCATTACCGAGGTAACGGCAATGCCCATGCCGACAGCTTGATTAAGCTTTTTTGAAACTCCCAGAAAAGGGCAGATTCCGAGGAATCTGTTTAATACATAGTTATTTACGAGTACAGAGGACATAAGAATTACGATAAGTGATTTTATATAATCCATTTATTCTTCCTCCGGTACAAAAGTATTTTCAAGCTCTGAGCCTGCGCGATTGCAAACGTCCCGAGAAGGGCAGGTTTCGCAGGAAAAGCTTCTTTTTTTAGGATATTTTCCGTGGGTAATGAGGGCGACCACCGCAATAAGGAAGCCGTATACCATCATACCGCCGGGAGCCTTTACCAGGATGTCGACAGTGTAATTTTCAAGAATGGGGATTGAAATTCCCGCAAAACTTCCCGCACCGAATATTTCTCTCACGGTTGCCATGGCAACAAGTGCAAGAGTGAAGCCAAGTCCCATTCCGGCACCGTCAAGAACGGATTTGCCAACGGAATGCTTGTTAGCGAACATCTCGGCTCTCCCGAGAATGATGCAGTTTACGGTGATAAGCGCCAAATAAACGCCGAGAAGCTCGTAAAGCTCGGGTAGATATGCGTGCATAAGCATTTGAACAACTGTGACAAATCCTGCGATAATTACAATATAGCAGGGGATTCTGACCGTTTCCGGAATAATCTTTCGCAGCAAGGATATTACGGCGTTTGAACAGATTAAAACCGCCATAGCCGCAAGTCCCATTGCCAGAGCACCGATAACGGTGGTGGTTGTGGCAAGAGTAGGGCAAGTACCGAGAATCAGTACGAATACGGGGTTTTCAAGGAGCAATCCCTTGAAAAATACAGAAAAATTACTGTTTGAATCTTTCATAATCAGTTTGCTCCTTCCAAAATTTTTACAGCGGCAAGAGCTCTGCCTATTGCGGTTATATAACCGTTTGTAGTGTAAGTCGCACCTCCGATGGAATCAATCTCGGTGTAATCATTGCCACTCTTTCCGATAAACTGCTCGTAGAAAGCCTTGTCGGCGCAAGCAGAGCCGATTCCGTCAGTTTCGCTTTGGGCGGTGGTTTTTACCGCGATAATTTTTCCGTCCGCGGTGGCAGAGAGGGAAATATAGATATATTCGCCGGAAGGATTGTACCACTTATCTCCGTTGATGCCGAAGCCTGCCCCACGAATCTCCATAAAATAATTGCCGGATGTGGTCTTGCTTACCTTTAAAATATTGTTTGGAAGCTCATAGGCAGATATATCAATTTCATGAAGCTCGCTTTCAGACATGGTTTGGTGAGAAGCCTTTACGGATGCTTTGACTGCTTCGTCAGCATCCCCAAGAACATTTCCGCCCTTATCTACGCCAACAAAAACTTCCCCAAGGACATATACATGCCCTACGCCGTTTTTGGCGGAGTAAATATAGTTGATGCCGTCTAAAACTTCCGTGATGAATATTTCTTCAAATTCACCGTTGGCATCGGGAAGCGCACTGTTAAGATTATCCGCTAAAATTTCTTCTTCCGTGCGGATATCAACTGAGCCGCCTTTTAAGATTATAAATGAATTGAGAGCGTCCTTAAGGGCGTTTTTATAACCGCCCGTGGTTTTTGTGGCACCGGCGATAGTGTCAAGAGAGTCGATCGTTTCTGCGTTCATTCCAACAGCACCGCTGCCGTATTCCTTTTCATATCCAAGGGTTTCGCCGCTGGCAAGACAGACGGCACCGGTAATAATTCCCTCAGCATCAATACCGCACATTATAGTCATACCTGTGGAGTAGCCTGAGGTAATAAGCTTTATGACGTATCCGCCGCTTTCCTCACTGAACACCTCGCTTACTGTAGCGGGGAGAGTGTAGGAGCCGATATCAATTTCCTCAAAGCCTTTTCCATCGGGCATAACAACAAGGAGTGCCTCATTTGCCGCGGCAGATTCATTTTTCTCAATTATAGGGGCGGTGAGCGCGTTGGTTGCCGCCATTAATATTGCAACCGCCGAGCAAATTGCCGTTAACACGATGACGCTTTTTAAATTTTTATTTTTCATTTCCACGCTACACCTCCGAATACACGGCGCGCTGTCCAAATGTCAATATAGGGGGTTAAGATATTCATAAGTAGTATTGCATAGGAAACTCCCTCGGGATATACACCCCATTTTCGTATCATAACGGTAATGATTCCGGCAAGCACTCCGAAGAGCAGTTTGCCTGCGGGGGTTGTGGGGCTTGTAACATAATCGGTTGCCATAAAAATCGCACCGATGAAAAGTCCGCCGGAGAGAATAGCAGTCAGGGCTACTGTAAGGTCAAAGCCGTTTATGAAAAGGCTAAAGAGAAACACCGTGCCGATAAAAGCCACAGGAATATGCCAGGTTATTACCTTTCTTATAAGGAGATATACGCCGCCGATGATTAACGCAAGCTTGCAGGTTTCGCCGATGGCTCCCGGGATATTACCGAAAAACAGGTCGGGCAGCTTGGGGGGGAGTCCATTAGCAATGTCGGTAAGAGGAGTTGCACCTGATACAGTATCAACACCCAAGGGAGCTGCAGCCGTTGCCATAGAGCCGAAAGCAAGCAGCATAAATACTCTTGCTGTGATGGCGGGGTTTACGAGATTGCAGCCGAGGCCGCCAAAGAAGCATTTAACCACGATAATTGCAAATACAGAGCCGATGACCGCTTGCCACATGGGAATATTAGCCGGAAGATTCATAGCAAGGAGAAGTCCTGTGACCACTGCGCTGAAATCTCCTATTGTCTGTTCCTTTTTTACGATAAGATTGAATATAAATTCGCTTGCTGTACAGACCGCAACGCATAGAACCATGAGAAGCAATGCTCTCATGCCAAAAATCACGACTCCCGCGATAGCTGCGGGCAAAAGCGCGATTACCACGTCAAGCATTATTCTCTGAACGGTGCTGCTTGTGTGTATGTGTGGAGATACGGATATATGAAGCTTGTCGGACATTACTTTTTAGCCTCCTTAGAATCGTTATTTTCACGCAAGGCACGAAGCTCTGCCTTAACCAGGCGGTTGTTTTGTACAAGCGGACGGTTGGTAGGGCATACATAGGAGCAGCATCCGCATTCCATACAAGCATTTCCTCCGAATTTTATCATATCATCGGTATCGTGAGTTCTCAATGCCCTTGCAAGCGCAGGGGGATTTATACCGAAAGGACATACATTTATACATCTTCCGCATTTTATGCAGGGCCTCGGTTCTGCAATGACAGCGTCTTTTTCATTAAAGGCTAATATGGCATTTGTATTTTTGAGAACAGGCACTTGTGCGTTTGGAACGGAAATTCCCATCATTGGGCCTCCGTAAAGAATTTTACCCGGCTCTGACTTGAAGCCGCCGGCGAATTCAAATACCTCTGAGAGGGCAGCTCCGATGGGGGCAATTACATTCATTGGGGTGTTGACCGCGCTTCCGTCTACCGTGAGGCATCTTTCTACAAGGGGCATTCCTGTTTTTATAAATCTGCCTATATCCGCGATTGTGGAGCAGTTGGAAACGATGCAGCCAACGTCAATGGGAAGCTTGCCCGTAGGGATTGTCTTGCCCGTTGTGTGATAAACGAGAACCCTTTCGCCTCCCTGAGGATAAATGCTGGGCAGTACCTTTACCGAAACGGCATCATCCTTTTCGGACAGCTGTTTCATGGCAGCTATTGCTTCGGGCTTGTTTTTTTCGATGCCGATGATTACCTTCTTTATTCCCATGTATTTTTTCAAATATGAGATGGCGAGGGCAATATCATCACTGCGGTCTATCATGGTACGTGTGTCGCTGGTGATGTACGGCTCACATTCCGCGCCGTTTATTATAAGCACTTCGATTCTATCTGATTCTACATCAAATTTTACATGGGTAGGGAAGCCTGCGCCGCCGAGTCCAACGATTCCCGAGGATTTGAGCG
>JAZNUF010000266.1:0-20693 GCA_045592185.1 Candidatus Flemingiibacterium sp. | reverse complement strand
AAGGTATATCTAATGCCATTCGATACTTCGCTTGTGCATATATCGTAGACTCCGTGAATGTGGCCGTAGTAGCATCTTTTAATATTGTATTTTTTAAGCACCGCCACAATCTCGGAACAAACATATCCGCGAAAATCCGCAGGAAAATGTAAGAACACAAGAATCTCCCTGTTTATATTGTTCTCCAAAAGCTTTTCATCGTGAAGCCTTCTGGCTTCTTCAAGACTGATTTCAAGGCGAATCGCCTCTCTTGCCACGATTTTCTGATAATCCGCATCCTGGGGCATCTTCCGATTGGATTCATCTATATACCAGCCACGAGAACCGCAAACTATAAAATCTTCCACAACATAAGCATTGTTATAGAGGAATTTTAAGGTTGTAAAGCCATTTTCATCACAAAGCTTATTCAGCTTCGTAAGGGATGTCCACCAATAATCGTGGTTTCCTCTGCCGATTATCTTGGTTCCCTTTAATTCATCAAGAAACCGTAAATCCTCAACAGCTCCCTTATGGCTCATTGCCCAAGAGATGTCCCCTGCGATAACCACCGTGTCCTCGTCCGTTACGACTCTGTTCCATCCTGTACGCAGCTTTTCGGTATACCCCGACCATCTGGCACCGAAAACGTCCATAGACTTATTGTCGCATATGGAAAGATGAGTGTCTGACAAAGCGTACAAAGACATATGTTTCTATCCTTTCTGGCTTTTTAGGATGAGATCTTGTGAGATTACTTTTTTATATTAAGCACGGAAAGCACTTCGCTTGCCATTTCTTCTTTATGTATAACCGTCTTAAACCGTACTTCTCTCTTGTCGATATCCCGCAAGGGGTAAGGAATCAGAACCTTTGAAAGCTCTGCAAGCTCATCAAGGGCAGATAAATCATCCTTAGCAGGCTTTCCTACGATGGATTCATAAACATCCGCAGCAAATTTGTATGGACTTGCCGTGGAAACCACAACCATTTTACGTCCGGAGCAGTCCTTTTCCATATACTTTCTTGCGCAGTTAAGGGCAACGGCTGTGTGAGTATCAATCAAATATTTATCCTCGTTAAAGGTACGGCGAATTTCACCGGCTGTTTGGGCTTCATCACAGAAAAGACCGGTGAAATGCTCATCAAGCTGAGCTTTAACCTTAGCATCTACCGTATACCGTCCCTCGCTGTTAAGCTTTTTCATAAGCTCGGCGGTGTTCTCCGCGCCGCTTATAGTGTAAATAAGTCTTTCAAGGTTACTTGATATAAGAATATCCATAGAGGGTGACATGGTAGTATAGAAATTACGGTTTCTGTCGTAAGTACCCGTCTGTAAAAAATCGGTGAGGATGTTGTTTTTGTTGGATGCACACACAAGGCGGTTTAAGGGAAGTCCCATCGCCTTGGCAATGTACGCCGCAAAAATATTTCCGAAGTTGCCCGTGGGAACGGTCACATCAATTTTTTCGCCCGCAATAATTTCACCTGAATTTATAAGGTCACAGTAAGCGGATATATAATAAACAATCTGAGGTGCAAGTCTGCCCCAGTTTATTGAATTCGCACTGGAGAAGAAGAATTTGTTTTCATCAAGAAGCTTTGCCATTTCGGCATCAGAGAATATTTTCTTGACTCCCGTCTGTGCGTCATCAAAATTGCCTTCGATAGCGCACACGTACACATTATCGCCAAGCTGCGTTGCCATCTGGAGCTTTTGAACGGAGCTGACGCCGTCCACAGGGTAAAATACCATAATTTTAACCCCATCCACATCACGGTAACCCTCAAGAGCCGCCTTACCCGTATCGCCGCTTGTGGCAACAAGAATAAACGCTGTTCTGTCCTCCCCGGTCTTCTTAAGTGCCGCAGAAAGAAGCTTCGGCATAATCTGAAGCGCCATATCCTTAAATGCGGACGTGGGGCCGTGCCAGAGCTCCAAAACAAAGGTATTTCCGTCAAGCTTGTGAATAGGGGCAGCACCTCCCACAAAGCGCTCGGCAGAATAAGCCTTTTCGCAATCAGCGAGGAGCTCCTCGTAGGTATAGTCCTGAAGGAAAAGGGAAAGTATGTACGCCGCCCTTTCGGGATAAGACATAGCGCAAAGCTTTGTTATGTCACCCTCTCTTATCTCGGGAATAGACTCGGGCATAAAAAGTCCGCCGTCAGAGGCAAGACCTTGCTTAATTGCTCCGGCGGCACTGACTTTATCCTTGCCCCCGCGGGTACTGATATAGTTCATTTTTCAATCTCCGTAAAAATATATTTTATAAAAATAAAAGACAGTTCTCACAATAGTACATTATAAATTATACCACAAAAAAATCAATTTAGCCATAGGGAAATAAAATTTCGGGCGTTTGCATAAAATATCTTTTCAATTAATTCATCTGTATAGTTAAATCGTCCGAGTTCTTCGGCGATTTTCCACACATCTGACACATTTTCAATACCATCGGGTAAAATATCAACTCCGTCAAGGTCGCACCCAAGGCAAACGGCATTCTCCCCTCCAAGGGACATATAGTGGTCTATATGCTTAACAATATCCGTGGTCGTACATTTACCAGAGGTCAAGTGCATGGGTGCAAGGCTTATTCCAACAAGCCCCGATAGCTCCGAAATTCGACAAAAATTCTCATCGGCAAGATTACGCGGATGCTCCATTACCGCCCTTGAATTTGAATGAGTAGCAATGCAGGGACGGCATTTTTCGGCACATATCTCAATAGTTTCCGATATCAGACTGTCAGAGCCGTGGGATACATCGGGAATAATTCCAAGCTCAAGACAGCGGTCTACCACCGACCTTCCGAAATCCGTAAGTCCGCCGCCGGTTTTATTGGTACCGCCGATTTTACAAGGGTCGTTCCAAACAAGGGTCAAAAACCTCACGCCGGCGTTGTAAAGCTTGTCAAGGCGCAGCAAATCGTCACCAAGCAGCTTACCGCCCTCTACGGCTAAAAAGATTCCGCCGATTCCCGAAGCTTCACATTCGGCAAGGTCGGCAGAATTTAAGCAATGGCGGATGCTCGGACTCCCTTCAAGCTCCGAGGAAAGTATTTTCGCGGCATCGAAAAAGCTGTTATATGCCTCGTCCTCGCTGCTTTTAACATCACTCCATACAGCAAGAACCTGACAAAACCGTTTATATTCTAAAAGGCGTGAGATTGATAGCTGTAAATCATTGTCATACAGACTTTTATTGTGCTTTCGGCACTCATGAAGAGTGTCGCAGTGCAGGTCGAAAAGGGGATATTTTTTCATACGGGAAATTCCTTTCGCCAAGTCTATTTGTGCACCGCATTGGTAATATGCTTGATTTTAAGGGGCGTAAGGGTAAACGTGTCCACTGCATCTCCCTCTCGTACAGCAGGCATATACACCTCTATAACGTCAATTCGCGGGGCTTTTTCCGGCTTATATCTTCTCAGGTACTCCTCTGCAGAGCGCAAAAGCTTCTGCTTTTTTGCATAATTGACAGCAGTACCGGGACGGCCGTAGCGAATATTCACAGCGGTCTGTGCACGGGTTTTTACTTCGGCAAAAATAATATATTTGTCATTTTCGGCGATTATGTCAATCTCATCGTGAGAAACATGAAAATTCCGTGCCACGATTTTATATCCCGCATTTTCAAGATACTCGGCGGCAAGCTCCTCACCCCGCACTCCAAGGCTTCCTTTATAGCTCATCGCGATGAAGATTCTTAAGGAAGCTCCGTCTGTATATCGGCGGCGGCTCTCCGTAAGTGTCAATGTACCGGTTTAGTGCGGCGTAGTGCTCCTTTGTGGGATAGCCCTTATGCTTTGCCAATTTAAGCTCAGGATAAACGCCGTCAAGGGCTTTAAGCTCTCTGTCCCTGGTCACCTTGGCAAGAATAGATGCGGCAGCAATGGATGCGGAAAGTCCATCCCCGCCCACGATAGTCACAGCAGGGATTTTAAAATCTCTCGCCACATTTCCGTCAACCAAAACAAGCTCCGGCACCGGCATAAGCTTCTCTACAGCTCGGCGCATGGCAAGCTGTGAAGCGTTTAAAATGTTATATTCGTCAATTTCAGCCGGAGTGGCCTCTGCCACCGCCCATGCTACGGCGGAATCTATAATTTGCTCATACAGAACATCACGGCGCTTTTCGGTCAACTTTTTGGAGTCGTTCAAATACGGAAGCTCAATACCTGCAGGCAAAATACAAGCACCTGCCACCACATTTCCGCAAAGAGGCCCTCTTCCTGCCTCATCGGTACCGCATATAATTTTTATTCCCTTGGCAAAATATTCGTTTTCAATCTCCCAATTCATATGTCACCTACACATTCGGCGGAAGCTCAAGGGTGATTCTTCCGATTTTTGCACTGCGGAATTCGTCAAGAAGCATATTGGCGCATCTCTCATAGTCAATCTCGCCGCCGGAAATCAAGAATCCACGTTTTTTCCCGATAAGCTCAAACACCTCAAAGTCCTGAAGCTCTTCATACTGTGCCATATCGCCGAGTTTGTATCGCGCCGACAGCTTTTCGTGAGCAATTCTTCTGAGTCTGCCCACAAGCAGAATGGCAATATGCTCAATGTCAAGAATATCATCCTTGATAGCACCGGTGATAGCCAAATTTTCTCCTACGGTTTTATCTTCAAATTTAGGCCAAAGTACCCCCGGCATATCAAGTAAATCAATACCGATGCTTGTGGTTATCCACTGCTTCGTGCGAGTGACTCCGGGGCGGTCCTCCACCTTAGCCTTGCTGTTTCCTGCAAGCTTATTTATAAGTGAAGATTTTCCCACGTTTGGGATGCCCACAATCATAGCCTTAAGGCGGCGCCCACTCATGCCCTTTTCTTCGTATTTCTCGATTTTCTTTTCGAGCACCCTTTTAATGGCGGGAGCGATGGCATTCATATTTACACCGTCACGGCAGTCATAGAATATAGCGTCCTCGCCCCGTGCACGGTAATATGCTTTCCATATTTTTTCCGCATCCGGGTCGGCAAGTCCCGATTTTGAAAGAATTGTAATCCGCGGCTTATTCTCCGTCATCCGTTCAAGGTCGGGATTTTTGGAGCTTTGAGGGATTCTTGCGTCAAGTATTTCGATTACAATGTCAACAAGCGGAAGACATTCGGCAATAAGTCTTTTGGTTTTCGCCATATGACCGGGAAACCATTGTATCATCTCCGAAGGCATTACCCTCGCTCCTTTCAAAATCTTATTTTACAGGCCCGAATTTATTAAAGGGTGTAATTCTGAACAGCACCCGTCCGAAAACATACCTTGTATCCACAAAACCAATGTTTGTGCTTCGGCTGTCGGTGGATTTATTTCGGTTGTCGCCCATTACAAATATGCAATTATCGGGTACAGTCACTGGGAACTTCACATTACCCGAATTCATGCGAAATCCGTCATAATTGACATAAGGCTCGTCAAGGGCAACGCCGTCAACGGTAACAGTCCAAGTATCAAAGTCGATGTCGACCTCCTGCCCCTCTGTGGCAATCACGCGCTTGACAATGCCCCCTTCAATGGTGCTGTCCGGTGCTTGAAACACCACTATATCCCCCTGCTTTGGGGTGTAAAACAGATTGCTGACAGCCAAGGTTTCCTTGTCTTCAAGGGTATGCATCATAGAGCCGCCGTCCACATACGCGGTTCTGATGAAAAACGTAAATATTACAAGTATCACCGTTATCGTAACGGCAAAAGATTCAAGCCACCCGTATATTTCCCTTGATACGGACAGAGATTTTTCTTTGCTTGTAACCTCGTTTACTTTTGTATTTTGTTCATCCATAGATATGCTCCTTATTTTTTAATCATGTTTGAGAGCAAGTCATAACCGTGTTGGATGTAAAAATTCTTGTCCTCGCAGGCTTCCTCGGTAAAGCACTCTACTCCGTCCACATCCCCCTCAGAGGAATAAATCATGAAAGGAACAGGCTCCATAGAGTGAGTACGAAGAACAAGGGGCGTAGGATGGTCGGGAAGAATCATAATTTTGAAGCTCTCGCCGGTGGATACAAGATAGTCGTACACGGGGCGGAGAATAAACTCATCAATTCTCTCGATGGAAAGAATTTTGTTGTCAAGCTCCGCGCGGTGTCCGCATTCATCGGGAGCCTCCACATGGACATATACGAAATTCTTTTCATTTTCAAAAGCTTCAATGGCCGCGTCCGCCTTACCGGTGAAATTAGTGTGCACATTTCCCGTAGCTCCCTCAACGTCAATAGACTGAAGTCCCGCGCAAAGCCCGATTCCCTTAATTAAATCAACGGCGGAAATCACCGCACCGCGGAGTCCCCATTTTTCGTAAAAATTGGGAAGTGACGGCTTCTTACCGGGACTCCAAAGCCAAATGGAGTTAGCCGGACGGAGTCCTCTTGCGCGCCGTGCCTCGTTTATTGGATGATGGTTGAGAATGTCATAGCTTTCGCGCATAAGCTTATAGAAAGGCTCTCCCTCTTTTCCCTTGGGGAGATATTCTCCGATTCGCTTTCCGAGGATATCGTGGGGGCGCATAAAGGAATATTCAAAGGGAGTATTATACCAAATCATGCAGTGACGGTAGCTGACGCCCGTGTAGAAATGACGAAACTCAGTGCCAAGCTTTTCTTCCACCGCTTTTATAAGCTCACTTGCCTCCTCGGTGGTGATTTCGTCCGCACTGTGGTCGAGAATGATTTTGTCGTCATATTCCCCTTCATCCTCGCTAAGGGTAACCACATTGCAGCGGTAGGCAGTATCCTCGGGACGCATTGTAAGTCCCATGGATACAGCTTCAAGAGGAGAACGCCCCTTGGAGTAAATTTTCGGGTCATAGGACAAAACGGCTATATTTGCCGTGTCGCTTTCCGGCACCATTCCCTCGGGCACATTGGAAACCGTTCCGCAAAGGGACTTTTTCGCCAGCTCATCCATCATGGGCTTATTTGCCGCCGCCATGGGAGTACGGTTGCCAAGGGATTCAATTTTATAGTCTGCCATTCCATCGCAGAGTAATACAAAATATTTCATAAAAATAAAATTTCCTTCAAAATAAATATTATGGCACAAACACCTATTATTAGTATATCACAATTTTTCCTTATCTTCAAGGGGATTTTTGAAAAATTGGGGATTGTCGCCAATATCTTAGCACCGTACCATATAAAATCCGTCAATTAATCAATGTTTTCGCTAGGATAAAAACTTTTTCGTGTCATTTGATTGTACCGGTATTGACAAAGAAACAATATAATGCTAAAATTAATATGAGCCATATTATTTTACTTCACTAGGAAGGTATCCTATGCTCTCGGTAAACAACGTTTCTTTTTTAAGGTCAAAGAAAAAGATTCTCGAAAACCTTTCCTTTCATGTAGGCCAGGGAGAATGTGCTGTGCTCGCAGGTCCTAACGGATGCGGAAAATCCACTACTCTTTCTTTGGTTGCGAATGTGATGAACCCCCATTCGGGAAACATTACAACCAGTGGAAAAATCGGGTATATCCCGCAGGAAACGGCGCTGATTGAAGATGCTACCGTACTTGAAAATCTGCGCTTTTTCGCAAAACTTTCGAGAAGTGACGTGCCTAAAAAGAATCCCTTCTCGGTGGATTCTATGAAAAACAAGCTTGTTGCAAAGCTTTCAGGCGGCATGAAAAAACAGGTCAGCATCGCCTGCGCTCTTATTGGAGATCCGCAAATTCTTCTTCTGGATGAGCCGTGTGCTTCGCTTGACGTAGCATTCAGGGACGAAATGTCATATATTGTACAAAAGTGGAAGAAAGAAGGAAAGGCCCTGATATACGTAGGTCATGAACCGTCAGAGTTTTACGATTTTTTTGATCACATCATTTTTGTGGGTACAAAGCCAAAATGTTATGATAGAAAGGACCTAAATCATTGTCTTTCCGGCTCAGAGCAGTTCACAAAATTTTATATGGAAAACATTAAATCTTTATCGTAAGGAGATAAAACTATGAAAATTACCGCGAAATTACTTAAACGAATAGCAGCTATGGCAGTAGCCGGTGTTTGCGCAGTAACCGCTGCATCCTGTGGAAGCTCCCTCTCACCAATGCAAACCATCGAGGAAGCGGCAGAGAAAAACACCGAAAGATTAGAAAAATGCCAAGCTTCTACCGTTGCCGCTTTGGAAAAAATATCGAAAGGCGGAAGCATTGAGCTTCAAGTAAGCCTCCCTGATTTTCTTGATACTTCCGTAAAGCTTTTCACAGATTTGGATTCTGCATCCCCCGCCAGCGCTATCACCGTCAATGCGGGCTTGCATGGAGCAAATCTCCTAGATTTTATGATGAAAGGCTCAAGTGATAGCCTGGTTGTTGTGTCAGAGGCCCTGCTTGGTGATGGAGCGTACGGTATCGCCCTTGACAAAATTCCCGAAAATTTCCCAAACTCTGTGTTCGGTCCTGATGGAGAGCTCGCTCTTGGGGATGATTTTTATGACATCCTTGAAACAATGGCATCTAGTTACGCACTTAACCTCGAGAGTTATGAGGCTATGGAAGACAGCCTCGGAGCTTTCATAGATGATGTTAAGCCTGAAATTTACACAGCCATTGAAACAAACGGCGAAGCGAAAATCGCTGATGGTTCCGTTTCTCTAAGGGACAATGAAATTAAGACTACCGATGTTACCATTGATTTTAGTGCAGCTGAACTTGTTGCAACAGTGAAGGATATTCTTACAACCGTTAAAGAAAGCGAAGAGCTGAAACCCCTTATTGAATCCCGGTATGATTATAGTATCACTTACGCAGCAATTTACAGTGAATATTACACCGCAGATGAATTATACGATGAGTTTCTTTCCGTTATCAACGATTCTATTGCCGAGCTTGAAGCCGTTGATGTTGAAAATGAAGATCTTTCCGATGTCTTATTCAGCATAAGCGCGCACATTGCAAAGAAAACCGGAGAGCTTCTTTCAATAGGGCTTGATATGTCCTCTCCCGAAAATGAAAATATCAAATATGAAATTCATTTTCCCACCTCCCTCTCTGAAGATTTCAAATTTAGTTTTGACGTAAATGACAATGATGAGAACAATCATTTTGATGTGAGCTACACGGTAAAAGAAAATTCCAAGGAAAACTTCCATGCACAAATCACCGCAAACGTCAATGACAAAGCTATTGACATCGCAAATATAGAATGGAATAAGGCAAGCGGCGAATTCCTCGCGCAGGCATATGATTTTGTTGACTCCTCTAACTACGGCGGAGTGCTGTTTAGCATTGCAGGCACCTGCACCACCGACAAAAATGCAGCCACCTTTACCGTAACCGATATCACTGTAGCAGGCGAGTCCATTACAACCAAAATTGCACTTATCCTCACATATTCGGACAAAATGCCTGTAGTAGAAGAATTTACTGATGTTCTCACCATGACAATGGAAGAAGTCGAAGCGTTAGCAAACCGTATTTACTACGCTGTCGGCTCGCTTATCGGCTGATTAAAACAGTATGCTGACAAGAGATGCTACGCTTTTTTTGAAATGCCTTGCCTCATCCCTTGTACTGCTCATTTTGGTAGGCGCCGTATGCCTTATTGGGGCATTGGCCATATCCGGTAATACTAATAATATTGCAATTAACGTGGCCGTGGTTGACAATGAGGATTCGGTTATAAGCCGAATCCTCATTAATGCTGTAAAGTCTACCGATTATCTATCGAAATTTCTGCGGATTGAAAAAACGGATGAGAGCTCCGCTACCTCTGCTGTCAAGGACGGCAATGCAAGTGCCGCTATTATTCTGCCTAAAAATTTTGTCGGCGACATTCTTTCAGGAAAGCAGGCAAAAGGCAAAATTTATATCTCCGATTCGGTGGAGTCTTACTCGGGTATGGTTGCTTCCGCCGCAAGATTTGGAGAGAAACTGCTTGTGGCAGGTCAGTACGTAGTATTTACGGGCGAACACATTATAAAACAGCATAATCTCGGTGCAAGTTATCATTCGGAGTTTCTGAAAACAATCAATAACGCCCTAATCTCCGAAGCATTAAACGCTAGGGACAAATATATCGAACCCGAAAAATCAAATTATCTAGACACAGGTATGGCAACAAGCTCCTACTTCGCCATGTGCTGGCTTCTGACACTCCTCTTTTTAATTTCCATCTTTTTTTCGGAGCTGTTTACGAAAGATATGTCAAGAGGAATGCTCAGTAGACTTTCGGCGTATAAAATCAGGACTTTTCGCTTTTTTCTGCCCAAAATCACCCTTATGTTCTTATTCAGAATGGCAGTTATCCTCATAGCCCTTGCGCTTATTCCCGATATGGGCAAAATCACCTTAAGTATACTGTTTTTCGCCATTCTCACTGCTCTGTATATAAGCATAGTCGGCGCTTGCCTTTCCCTTTGCTTCGGCGACAATGTCAGTGCTAATGCAATAACGGCAATCGGCGGTATGTTCCTCTGCGGCGGTATTGTGCCAAGGCAACTCCTTCCCGGCGTTGTTACCGCCCTCGGCGACTTCACTCCATTTGGTGCCGCAAAGCTGCTTGTTCAGCCTATTTTCGGCGCTTCACCATCTTTTTCCCTGCTTTTGCCGGCACTCGTTTACCTGCTCATTTCAATCATACTCATAAACCGAAAATTTAGTCGTGTGCTGTCAGGAGGTGGGCTGTAATGTATACTCTCCTTTTGGCAATGAAGCGAGCTGCTCGCTCGGTATATTTTATTCTTTTGATGGTGCTGTGTACAATTCTTCTCGCCGCCGTGCCATCAATCGGACGGGCAGAGTCCATTCCCCCTGCAGGCATATGCGACCTTGACGGTACGGCAGAATCCGCCCGTGTGGTAAAAAGTTTGTCCTCTGACGGCTTTATAGTATATGAAAGTGAGGCTGTCCTGCGAGGGGAAATTGAGATGGGGAATCTGGACTGCGGTGCAATAATAAAAAAAGGCTTCTCATCCGCCCTTTACACAAATGAGCTTGAAAGGGCCGTCATCTTTGTAACCTCGCCCCTCTCCCTCTCCCATGTGCTTTACGAAAATCACGTCAGCGCAGCCATATTCACAGAGGCTGTACCCGTTATTACAGCGCAGCTTATGGGAGATGATTTCCTAGCTCTCCATAATATCGACAAAGAAGAAATTTTCTCCGAGTATCGCAGCCGAATTGATTCTGGTCTGCTTTTCTCCTTTGATGTGGAAAGCATCTCCTCCACGGGTAATTTTTCAGACAACCGCGCGAAAACTTACTTAATGTTTTTCGCTTCCCTATTGATTTTCTCTGCCGTTATGTATACCGTATGCCGACTTACGGCTGAGGATATCCCACAATTAGGGCGAAGAATCGGAGTCAAGGCAACTATTCATTCATTGATAATTCCAAATTTGGCAATTCATACCCTTGGAATTTCATTATCGTTAGTCCTTGCCGTGCCCATTGAAGGGCTTATTTTCGGCACAGACACTATACTTCCCCTGCTGCCATCGCTGTTTGGGTACACACTCCTTATAATTGCCTGCGCGCTGATTTTTGCGGCAATTCTGTGGGATTCTACAAACCTTCGTACACTCACCTTTATTTTACTGCTCATGGCATTGGTGATGTGTCCTGCTTATCTTGACATCTCTGCATTATGGTCAGGGGTAAAGCTTCTGCGTGCCGTCCTGCCCCTTTATTGGCTTTGGTACTGCGCCGACTTTCCTCTCATGGCGTTAATTGCAGCGCCGCCATTATTAATTATTGCCCTTTCTATGTTCGGCTTAAGAGCACAAAAGAAACTCAAATAATGATAAAATGGGATGCAGTTCCTTTACTGCATCCCACATTTTTATTTAAAATACTTCGTAACTCCGAGGGTTGCGAAATAGTCCTCGGGAGTTTCCGCGCGGCGAATCAGCTTTACGCCGCCATCCTCACAGAGAAGAAGCTCTGCGCTGCGGAGCTTACCGTTATAGTTGTACCCCATTGCAAAGCCGTGAGCGCCTGCGTCATGGATTGCCAGATAGTCGCCAATATCAATTTTCGGAAGCATACGGTCGATAGCGAATTTGTCGTTGTTTTCGCAAAGGCCGCCGGTGACATCGTACATATGGTCGCAGGGAGCATCTTCCTTCCCAAGCACCGTTATGTGATGGTAAGAGCCGTACATCGCCGGACGCATGAGATTTGCCGCACAAGCGTCACATCCGATATATTCCTTATATATGTGCTTCTCGTGGATTGCCTTTGTGACAAGCATACCGTTAGGTGCCAACATATATCTGCCGAGCTCGGTATATATTGCCGCATTTCCGAGGCCTGCAGGAGTGAGTATTTCTTCATACACCTTTCTTACGCCCTCGCCGATTACGGCAATGTCAGCAGGCTCGGCATCGGGGAGATATGGCACGCCAACGCCGCCGGAGAGGTTGATAAACGACATCTCCACCCCCGTCTGCTCTTTAATTTTCACCACCGTCTTAAAGAGGACTCCCGCCAATGTGGGATAATACTCGTTATTGGTATTATTACTTGACAAAAACGCATGGATACCGAAACGCTTCGCGCCCTTTGCCTTTAGGATTTTATAGGCTTCAATGAGCTGCGCCTCGGTCATGCCGTACTTCGCTTCTCCGGGGCTTCCCATTATCTGCGTACTGATTCGGAAATCTCCGCCGGGGTTATATCTGCAGCATATGGTTTCGGGGATTTTCCCGATTGTCTTTTCAAGAAAATCAATATGAGTAAAGTCATCGAGGTTTATAATTGCCCCAAGCTCTGCCGCTTTTTTGAAGTCCTCTGCGGGAGTAGCGTTAGAAGAAAACATAATTTCCTCACCGCTGAATCCCACCTTTTCGCTCATGATAAGCTCTGTAAGCGAAGAACAGTCCGTTCCGCAGCCTTCCTCACGAAGTATATCGAGAAGCACGGGATTTGGTGTCGCCTTGACTGCAAAATACTCCTTAAATCCTTTATTCCACGAAAATGCGTTATTTAAGGCTCTTGCTCTTTTGCGGATTCCTACCTCATCGTATATATGAAAAGGTGTAGGATATTTTTCTGTGATTTTTTCAATCATTTCTTTTGTAACGAATGCTTTTTTCACCTTATTTTTCTCCTTAGCTTATACATTTTTAAACTAACATACAAATTATAACACATTTCGCGGCATATGTCAAATAATATTTTTTCGCAAGGAGGAAAGGGGAGGAAACTTTCTTTCGAGAAAGTTTCCTCCCCCGAGTTTCGCCGAGCGAAACTCTCCCCCACTTTCAAAGAACTTTATACAAGGGGCATTCTTCCACAGAGGATTTGCGTAAGTGCTGCGGCATGGGGGAGTTTTATGTTCTCTCCCTTGAGAGGGGGATGCTGCCATGGGTCCCTTCCCATGGCTTTATCGCTTCGAGGTAGCTCCCGCGGGCGCGAGCTTCGCCGCGCAAAGAAAAAAACGGTGGGAGCGTGACTTTGTCCGCGCAGGTGGCAAGAATGGGACACATATAAAAACGCACTCCCGTGAAGGGAGTGCGTCTTTTAGTTAAGTTTAAAACTTAAGCGTTGGTGTTTGCAGCGAAAGTAGCTCCATCGATAGGATTAACTATGAATACTGCAATATCATCGTCAGCAAACTTAGCAGAGCTGAGACGGAGGATAGCAGTGGACTTTTCAAGTACACGTACTGCTGCATCGCCTTCAACTACGCCAAGACCGTTAAGGGTACCAGGCCATGTGATAACTACGATGTTCTTAACAACTTCGTCATGAGTATCATCAGCTACGAAGTCGATATCATAATTTGCACCAATCTTAACTACAGAAACAAGTTCAGTAGTAAGAGCGATTTCATCATAGATTGCATCTGCAGCGGTAGCAGACTGGAGGTCAATTACGTCTCCGTACTTCCCAGTAGCAGTTCCACCACTATAGAGATAATCGTTGTCTGCAACTTCGGGGAGAGTGGTTTCATTAGCGAAGTACTCTCTAAGGTCAAAGTAAGTGATTTGGCCGTTATTGTCTACGTCACAGATATTGTAGGTTTCAGAATCAAGAGTAGTTGTGAGAGCAGAACCGTCAAACAGGTCGCCGGTAAGTTCGTTGATGAATCCGCCTGTAGCCTTTGCTCCAATTACTACGCCGTTTTCGTCAATCTCATAGATGGACATTCTATCAAGCTTGTAGGTGGAGTAAATAGCGTTAACCGCAGCACCGTTATCAAGGCTGTAGTGTGCGCCGGTGTACATGTAGTAGTAACCGGTGTAACCGTCAAGACCGAAGTGAGAAGCAGATCCAACGTCAGCAACCTGAGGTGCGGAGGAAGTCATAACATAGGTGGTCTTGTCGAGAGTAGAAGTAAAGTCATGAGATACAGCGTCGATTACGAAGATGATGGTTGCATAACCCTCTTTGCGACCGAAGTTGTCAGCCCAAATCTGAGTATTAGCATCGAATACGATTTCGTGATCATCAGCATCGCCTACAAACTGAGTTACAGTAGTAGTCTTGCCGGTAACGCCGGGAGTAGCATTGTCAATGAAGTACCAAACGGTATCATTGTAAGTGTAAAGCTTCTTGGTAGCAGTTGCGTTGGTGGAAACACCCTTAGCAAAGTCAATTCTACCAGTGGTAGCGGAACCGTTCCAAGTTACAGTACCGTTATTTGCGATAGCAGAAACGTTGGTTTCGTCAGCTGCACGAACATCTTTAAATTCTTCGATTGCTGCAAAGTCTGCATAGCTATCGAGCATATCTGCGAGGATGTAGCTGTCTTCGTACTTGTAGGTGGAAGCATAGATAGTACCGGGATAGTGGAGCTTTCTTTCGTTGAGGAAGTCAGCGAAATCCCAGTCATAGGTCTTGTAAGCAGTGATGTCGAAACCGTTCATAGCTACTACATGAGCCATTTCCTTGTACTCGGTACCTACGAACATATCAAGGTAGAGTCCTTCATAGTAGAACTCACGAGGATATTCGATAACGGTGAAGGAGTCGCGGAAGGTACGCTCAACAAAGTCAGCCATGATGACGTACTCGCCATAAGCGTAGAATGCGATATCCTGACCAACAACAGTTACATCAAAGTACTTGTCTTCAACTTCGCTGTAAGATTTGTGGGACTCAAGGAATGCCTGAGCTGCTACGTCAGTTACATCATAAGAACCGGGGTTGTCAGGATCGGGGTTGTAACGAGCGCTGAGTCTTTCAACTACAAATGCGCCGAGGGTAGCGGGAGCTACACCAACAAAGGAATCAGCAGCACCGGTGTTCCAGAAGTTTACAAGGCTATTGTTTACGCCATTGAAGTAGTATACCTTGTATGCAGTGTTGTCGATAGTAACGCCTGCGATTCTGGTGTTCTCAGTGTTCCAACCATTGTAGGTAACCTTATTAACAGTACCGGTCTGCATTGTAAGAGTGTCATAAACGGTAACTGTCTTGGTCTGAGGATTGTAAGAGTAAACATAGATTGCGCCCTTAGCAGGTGCATTTACACCTACGTATGTTACTTCTGCAGTTTCGTTGTTAGCAACGATAGAACCTGCTACTTGGTCGCCGTTAAGCTCGTTGTAAAGAGCGTTGATAAGGCCGTCGTAAGTTTTGCCTGCAGAGTTATAGGTGTAGTAAACGCCCATGAATGTGGGGTTGTAAATAGCACGCTCGTAAACGCCGTCACGGTCGTCATCGAAGAGGCTGAGGCTGTATGCCTTGTTGAGAAGGTTAGCAACGCTCATTGCGCCATGATTATAAGTATAACCGTACTTGGAAAGTATTGTTCTGTAATTAAGTCTAGCGCCAGTAGCGATTTCATAGTAGATAGGCTCCACGCTGTTAGCAGCAGATGAAAGTCTGTAAGCAACGACATCACCGAACACATCGTATACATAAACTCCATCACTAGAAGTGTGAAGGGTGGTTGCTGTTGCAGCAACGTCAGTGCCACTGTAAATTACAAGCTCGTTGTAAAGAGTGGACTCGAGGGTAGAACCGATTGCACGGTAGTGAACACCATCGATGGTAAGTCTAATACCACTGTTAACAACTTCATCGTTGAGAACAACCTTCGGAGCGTCTCCGAGGATAGCTCTGCCAAACTCTTTGGTTTCTGCGTTGAAGTTAACAAGCTCTACAGCATAGTTGAAGTAGTTTTCAACGTCAGCATCTGCGATTCCGAGGTCAGCAGCAGGAATATAGTACATCTTGCCGGTAGGAACGCCACCAACGAGAGACTGAACACCAACGTATACGGTATCCTTGTCGCCCTGAGAAGATGTGTTAGTTACTATGATGTCCAAAGAATGGTACTGCTTGGGAGTAGCGGAGATTACAAAGAGGTCGGTGTTGTCTGCAGTGGAGATGTCGAAGTTCTCAGCTGCAAAGCAGGGAGAACCATCAGCACGGTCAGCATAGATTGCGTTGTAGATAAGCTGAGCAGTCTCTTCTCTGGTAAGAGCCTGTTCGAGATCGGTAACAGTAGAAATGTTATCAGTGAGACCGAGTGCTACAGCTTCTCTGTAGTAGCCGTTAGGCCAGCTGAGAGCCTTGCCGTCTGCGTCTACGCCATAACCGAGAGCGCAAACGAGCATCTTGAGAGCTTCAATGTACTTAATGCCATCTTCGGGAGCAAAGATAGTATCGGATTTACCGTTGATAACGCCGTTAACCCAAGCGTGCTGAATAGCACCCTTATAGTCGGTAACATCGGTGAAAGGAACAAGTCCGTTAGCCCAAATGTCGTCGCTTTCAACCTCACCGGTCATGATTCTAGCAACGAAAATAGCCATCTGCTTTCTGGTAACAGCCTGAGCAGGACCGAAAGTGGTTTCGGTAGTACCCTTGATGATACCCTTCACTGCGAGGTCGTTGATAGCAGCAGCATAATTGCTGTCAGCCTCAACGTCAGTGAAGTCCGCAGAAACCATAGCAGTAGAGCCTACTACCATAATCATAGCAAGCACTAAAGCAAGAAATTTCTTAAGATTTCTCATTGTGTTTTTTCTCCTTAAAAAAATAATTTTTTGTCGGTAAAATCTCATGCGCCTCAGCACCGCGTCCGAAATCCGGTCTCACGCAAATTCCGGAATCGCATAGCATTAGCTAGCATTACAGATTTTCCCTATACATATGATACTACAAGTGGTTTTTTTTTGCAAGAGGTATGTGTGTTTTGTTATCGTTTTGTAATTTTAAACCGGGTTAAAAATTACTCATTATTCAAATAATATACAAACTCTGTGCTGATTTTTCCTTTTGCCACCAGACATTTCTGCTTTTAGTGACATTTTCCGGGCAAAAATGATTGTTATATATCCAAACTATAATCTCCCTAAAAACGCGCGGACGAAGTCACGCGCTTATCGTTTATTCCGCGCGGCGAAGCTCGCGCTAATCGTTTGTTCCGCGCGACGAAGCTCGCGCCCCCCCTGCGCTTGCGTTCCTTTTCGCCTATGTTGCGCGGCGAAGCTCGCGCCCGCGGGAGCCACCTCGAAGCGATAACGCCATGGGAAGGGACCCATGGCGGCATCCCCCTCTCAAGGGAGAGAACACAAAACTCCCCCATGCCGCGGCACTTACGCAAAACCTCTGTGGAAAAATCCCCCTTGTATAAAGTTCTTTGAAAGTGGGGGAGAGTTTCGCCGGGCGAAACTCGGGGGAGAAAACTTTCTCGAAAGAAAGTTTTCTCCCCCTTACAATCAGCTATTTCCGTTTTAAGCGCAACGTACTAAAAAAAGATTTGAGCATTTCGGAAGATTCCATGTCACATATGCCGAAGATAATATCGGGGCGGTGATTAAGAGGATAGAGATTAAAATCAATAAGACTGCCGAAAGCCCCGGCTTTAGGATCGCGTGAAGCAGCAATAACCCGTTTGATACGAGAATTGACAATAGCACCTGCGCACATGGGACAAGGTTCTAACGTAACATATAGGTCACACATATGAAGCCGCCATCCGCCAAGCTTTCGGCAAGCGGCATCAATCGCAATGATTTCCGCGTGGGCGAGAGCATTTTTGTCAATTTCGCGGCGATTGTAACCCTCGGCAATGATTTCGCCGTCCTTAACCACTACCGCACCCACAGGTACTTCACCAAGCTCTGCCGCCACCTGAGCAAGTTCAAGAGCGCGGCGCATGAATATTTCGGCGGATTTCTGGTCAAAATCTTCATTATTATAATAAGACATATCAATTCTCCGATTCGGTAGTTTTAGGTGCAACAAGCCATGCGTTTGGCAACCGCCTGCCGTAGGTTGGATTGAGTGAGCTGTTTTTGTTCAAAACCTCACCCCTGTAGGCAAGTACAGAGCTGGAACCGCCGTCACAGCAGGCGGCGTTGACAACACCGTACTTTTGCAGTATCTCCACCAGGTCACCCATAGTGCAGCCGATACTCCAAGTAGGCTGCCTGCCATCTATAACAAGAAAGACCATTACTCCGTCTTCCCTCTGTCCAATGGCGGTGCGAGGCTGTATGCCGTATCCGCCCGAGCCTTCGATTTGCGAAACTCCGTCCGCAATCAGCACGGGACCGAACTGAATCCCTGCACGGATGTCATAATTTTTCCAATCGCGAACATTGCCCACCACAAGACGGTCGCCGGATGTAATAAGAACCGCGCCGTAATAGCTTACGGGAGAGCCCCAATATTCGCCCTCAGAGAAAGAAAGTCCGATAATGTCACCGCCGTGGCCGGAATCGCCCGGGTCGCTGAATCCGCTGGCGTTTATGCCGGCAACCGCACCGTGGTGCGCCATCATCGCCTTAATTCGGAGCCCCTCTATGTGCTTGTAAGGAGTCGTCCCGAGATAGACTCGTGACGGGTCGTCTATAAGCATAATCTGACCGCGATAACCGTTACCGATAATTTCGGAAACCACGATCCCCTCTTCGATGTCGTTTATGAGCACATTGTAGCCGGCATAATCCGGCTCGCCCACAACAAGGCTTTTTTGCGAAAGAATGTCATCATCGGAATCCTCGGGGAGAAGATCGTCTGTGTCTGTAGTTTCGGTCGACTCGCTTAAATGCTCCTCACCGCCGATAACATCGGCAGTATCGTTTTTACGCGCCATAACGCTGTCAATTATGTAATCGGGTATAAAAGCGGTAGCAAGCCACTGATGGTCGGCGGTGGTCATGGCTGTTTCAATGTAAATATCCCGCCAATATCTAATGAAAGAAATATTTGAAAAAACAAACAAAATATACAAAACTGCGCTCATAATCACAATGGCTGCAGGAATAATAAAACGCTTTTTGAAAATAATCTTGTATAGTGAGCTGCCTTTCTGCGGCGTTCTTTTAAAATCTGACATTTAATGAAATCCTTTCATAGGTCAAAATGCTCCGGTAACAAAAATATCCTACATTTTATTATAAAGTATTCGCCGTAATTTACATACCTTTTGGTGTTAATAATGTGTAAATTTTGTTTGATTTCCTTGAAGAGTCCCGAATAACACACTCTGCCTTTATCCCTCAAATATTGTTACTCATAAAAGGTCAGCGAGTGAGCAAATTAGTTTTGCGGTCTTTTCCGCGAACAATTACAATTTATGGAGCAAAAATGATGAGAGGAAAAAAACTTTTGAAATCCCCACATAAAATATATGGCCTTGTGTCCCGTATACTTCTGACTATTTCGATTGTATCCGCCATCACGGTGGGCTTGTGTGACAGATTTATTCCCGACAGTATCACTCTCAGAGCCGGCGATGAAGCAGAGATAACAAGGTGGCTCGGGGGCAACAGCGCGATCCCAGCCTTCTCTCCCGAGGAGAATTCGGATATTTATACCGCAAGGGGCGGAATTAAATTATTCGATACGATTGCTATAAAAGAAACTGCCGTATCTGTCATACCTGACGTAGAGCTTGTACCGGGCGGCGTTCCTTTTGGTGTTAAAATATACTGCGAGGGAATTTTGGTAGTTGGTACCGGAGAGGTCAGCACGGGGAAAATCACGGCAAACCCTGCCAAAGAGGCGGGAATAATGGAAAAGGATATAATTTCCGCCGTAAACGGAATCAAAATAACAAAAGCAGAAGAACTGACCGACTTGGTAGACAAATCCGAAGGCAAACCAATGGAATTTACAATAAAGCGCGGCGGCAAAGAAATGAATTTCACTGTAACTCCGGTCATGAGCGAGGAGGACGGAAAATACAAGACGGGAATGTGGATACGCGACAGCACCGCAGGAATCGGCACAGTAACATACATCAATAAGGAAAACAACTCCTTCGCCGGTCTTGGGCACGGAATCTGCGACATGGATACGGGAGAGCTTCTCCCCCTTACCGTAGGAAGTGTGGTTAATGTAGAAATCACTGGAGTGGTAAAAGGTCAAGCAGGCGCTCCCGGTGAGCTCAAGGGATATTTCAGCTCAGGAAAAATCGGCAAGCTCACGGGTAACAAGGAGTGCGGCGTGTACGGCATACTGTCCGAGTACCCTGCCGGCATATGCTTGCAGCCGATGAAAATCGCCCTTTCAAATGAAATAACCGAGGGAGATGCTGAAATTCTTTGTACAGTGGGAAATACTGGCGTAGAGCGATACAAGGTACGCATATCCGATATTGACAGGTCAGGGAAAAATGTTAAAAACTTTGTAGTAACCGTCACCGATGAGAATTTGCTCGCAAAGACGGGCGGAATCGTTCAAGGCATGAGTGGAAGTCCCATTATAAAAGACGGAAAGCTTATCGGTGCCGTAACTCATGTTCTTATAAACAATCCCACCAAGGGGTACGGAATTTTTATTGAGAATATGCT
>JAZNUF010000265.1:0-2530 GCA_045592185.1 Candidatus Flemingiibacterium sp. | reverse complement strand
CACAGAACGACATGGCTACGATCCGACTTGGCGCGGGGCAGCCCATATTAATGTCAATGGCGAAAGGGTGATTCTTGCTGCGGCAATGACTGTATTCGCAAGCCGCGATTTTAGCCGCCGCCTCAGCCATAATCTCCGGCTCTTTGCCGAAAATTTGCACCGCGGTACGTTCTGCGTCAAAGATTTCGCCAAGTGACGCGGTCTTTTTATCTTCGAAATGGATTGCTTTGGCAGACAGCATTTCGGTATAGGTAAGTTCAGCTCCAAACTCTGTGCAAATACGCCTGAAAGCGTAATCTGTCACCCCTGCCATGGGAGCGAGGAGCAGCTTTGGAAATTTTGTCATAATCATTCCTGTATGTTAGTATTTTCGGCATCACGCCACTTAAATAAACCTTGCACTATGTTCAATTTTATCGTAGAAATATGAATCCAAGATGAACTAAAATCGCACGATTGGTGAAAAGGGAGTTAAATACATGAAAGTGAAATGTATTTTACCGATGCCCTTCCCAAAATTCTCCCAAGGCACGGCTCAGCACATCTCCGTTTGCAACTACGCGAACACCTTTCACCCCGGAGCACAGCAGTCGTGAATACTGTGGAGTGGCGTATCTGTCGTCAATCAACACGCAAACCCCTCGGTCATCCTCCGAGCGAATCACCCTGCCTATAGCCTGCAAAACCTTATTCATAGCAGGATAAAGGTACGCATATTCAAAGCCCGATTCCTTTGTCCTTTCAAAATAGTCTGCAATAATATTGGTTTCCATATTGATTCCCGCAAGGCCCGTACCAATGATTATTGTTCCTATCAGCTTGTCCCCTGCGAGGTCAATGCTTTCGGAAAACATTCCGCCAAGCACCGCAAAGGCGACCACCTCACCGCTTTCGGAAAAGACATTCAAAAAAGCCTTTCGCTCTGATGACGGCATACCCGGTTTTTGAACGATAATTTTTCGTCCCGGAGCTACTCTTCTATAGGCGGCAACTGTACGGTTGAGCATATCATAAGAAGGCAGAAAAACCAAATAGTTTCCCCTTTTAGCCCTTACCGTTCTGTCAACGATCTCCACAACAGCTGACACAGTACGGTCGCGGTCGGAATACCTCGTGGAAATATTGTTCATTACACAACAAAACATATTCTCGCTGTCAAAAGGAGATGGTAATATGAGCTGTCCCGCCCCTTCACCTCCGAGCAGACTGCAAAAATACTCCATAGGTGACAAAGTGGCAGAAAACATAACTGCTGACCGAACTTTTGAAAGCCGCAGGTCTATCATTCCCGAGGGATCCATGCATAGAATACTTGCAGCAACTCTGCCTCCTTTTTTCTCAGCAAAATAAAGAAATTTTTCGTCCGCCGACTTTGACAAGTCGCAGTACCGTTTTGCTTCAAAGGCGCACTCTCGGATTCGCGCGGTAAGACTTTGGCTGTCGATATAAATTTCATCACCGCTATCTCCGTTTACCCGCAGCCACCTCATTGCTGCTATATAAAATTCTCTTGCACTGTCTGAAAAGCCCTTAAAAGGCGAGTCCGACAGCAAAGTACCGTATTTTTCGTTTTCGTAATATCCCTCGTTTTCAACGCATTTTTCCCCGAGGGAATCAAAGCACTCTGTAAACTGCATCAGGGGGAAATACAAGATAAAATCGCTTTTCGGAATATACAGTAAAAGCTTTCGGAATTTCTCCGAAAAAATGCGCGCAGAATACATCTCCCGTGCCCTGTCAACCAAATCGTGGGCTTCGTCTATAACCGCAACGGCGGAAGAGCCGCTGCCCCCCTCATCAAAAAATCTTCGAAGGTATACCCGAGGATCAAAAAGATAATTGCAATCGCAGATGATAACGTCACACCACAGTGCCGCGTCAAGCATCAGCTCATGGGGACAAACCTTTTTCTCCTCGGCGATTTTCACCACAGCCTCGGGGGTAATATCGGAATACCCATTAAGCAGCAGCAAAAGTGCGTCATTAACACGTTCGTAATGTCCTCTGGAATAAGGGCAAATATCACTTGAACAGTCACCTATGGCATTTTTGCAAAGACAGCATTTATCCTTTGCGGCAAGCTTAATTTTGCGCATATGCAGACCATGCTCCGCCATCAGACCAAAAGCAGCGTCAGGGGCCTCCCCCACGGTAGACTTGGGGGTAAGATAAAAGATTCTATCTCCCCCTCCCTCGCCTATAGCTTTTACGGCACCGTAACATACGGAAAGAGTTTTTCCAAGCCCTGTTGGGGCTTCAACAAACAGCCGTTCACCGGCACGAACAGCCCGAAATGTTTCCAAGATAATGTCCTTTTGACCGATTCGGTAATCGTGATGAGGAAATTTGAGTTTTTTTGCGGTCGAAACAAAGTTTTCATGCCCCTCTGCAGCTAATTTTGCAAATGGGTAATAGGCTTCAATCAGTTTAAAAACACGAAGGCGAAGCCGGTCTATTTCAAAAGTGCTGTCGTAAGATGAGCTTTCCTCGGTATCTGTATTTATAAAGGTGATTCGTGTAGTTATTTTGT
>JAZNUF010000264.1:0-2395 GCA_045592185.1 Candidatus Flemingiibacterium sp. | reverse complement strand
TAATCCCCTGGATAAACACATTGTGGCACATCGGTATAATATCGGCGGTCTTTTTTGCTCCCATTATTCCGGCAATCTGTGCAACGGCAAGTACATCGCCTTTTTTCATACCTCCGCTTTTAATCATGGCAAAGGTTTCGGCGTTTACATATACTTTTGCTGAGGCCACTGCATTTCTATGGTTAACAGGTTTTTCGGAAACATCAACCATTTTGGCGCGTCCTTCTTCATTAAAATGCGTAAAGTCATTCATATTCTTCATAATAAATCTCTTAATTCCTTCTATATCGTCAATGTGAAAATGCGGTACGGATGAATCGATGTTATCCCAGTCGCTAACAAGAGCAGAATACTCATATATTGGGCACGGAAAGCCCAGTCCAGTCGCTTTTCTGGCGATTCCAATCTTAGGCAGCGTACCGTTCTTGTAACCTTCAACAAGAATTATATCAACGTCACTTATTCTGGAAAGCAGCCGCTCAAGCTCAAGCTCTCTGCTTTCAATAATTGCTGTTTTGCTTTTCGAGGATATAAGGCTGACTATTGCTCCGGCATCAGTAAATCTCCGGGAGTCCTTCCCCTTTTTGTCAATTTCAAAATCATGTCCATCATGCTTAATAACGGCAACTTTGACTCCCTCAGCACTCATTGATGCAACAAGTTTTTCAATCAGGGTAGTTTTACCGGTTCCGGAATAGGCGGAAAAAGCATAAATTGGCACACCGTTCATAACTTATCCTCCGATTTCGTTCATATTCCTTCCCGAACGGCTTCGTTCATCGGAAGACATGGGAGCATGTGCAAATGGTTTTGAAAGTATTGCGTGTCTGAGAACCCGCTCCATCTCATCAATACCAAGTCCCTTTAATTCATACTCAACTTCAGAATGAAGACAAGGCTTCACCTTTCCGTCGGCAGTAATGCGTATTCTGTCGCAACCGCCGCAAAAATGATTGCTTACAGGGCTGATGATGCCAAGATTACCCTTCGCACCGGGAATTTTGAAAAGCCTGGCAACACCGTCTTCAGCTTTTTGAGCTATCAGCTCGGGAATGGCATCTAAAACGGCATTTCCGCTCAGGTAGGCGTTTTTATCAAACTCTCCTCCGTCATACATGGGCATAAGCTCGATAAACCGAAGGTCAATGGGATACTTCACCGTAAGCTCAGCCAGGGACGAAATCTCGTCGTCATTAAATCCGCCAATCAAAACCGTGTTGATTTTAACTTTTTCAAACCCGGCTTTTACAGCAGCCTCAATCCCCTTAAGGGCGTTATCAAAATTTCCGCGGCGTGTAATATACTCGTATTTATCGGCACACAAGGTGTCAAGGCTTATATTGATTCGCTTAACTCCGGCAGCCTTCAAATCTTCTGCCATATCTGGCAAAAGAATTCCGTTGGTTGTGATGCAAAGTTCGTCTATTCCTTCTACCTTGGCGGCTCTTTGGCATATGGAAACAATATTCCTTTTTATAAGAGGCTCTCCTCCGGTGATACGCAGCTTGTTTATACCGAGTTTTGCAGCAGCCTCCACGGCCATAATCATTTCGTCTTCGGTTAGCATATCACTATGGCGTTTTTTTGAAACGCCCTCCTCGGGCATACAGTAGCGGCAGCGGAGATTACATTTATCCGTGACCGAGAGACGCAGATATGTTATTTCACGTCCGAAATTATCTTTCATCTTTGTCTTTTCTCCGAAATTGTTATATTCCGTAGACCTTCAGATGCACCATGCCGAAAGCCTCACGGATGAAGTAATTCATCCGAAGCACCGGATAGGTGGTGCGTCCGGGAATGCCGTATACCTCCACACCCAGCATCCTTGCTATGGTCTTGGCCCGGTGGAGGTGGTATTCGCTGCTTACCACCGCAATAGTGGACTTATCAAGGTTGGAACCTATTATCTCAAAGGAGAATTTCAGGTTTTCCTCTGTGGAGGTAGCCTTGTCCTCCATGATAAGCTGCTCAGGAGGAATACCCCTCTCGGTGAGATAGTTGAACATGGCCTGAGCCTCGCTGAGATTTTCCCCTTCACCCTGACCTCCCGTGAGAATGGCTACGGTTTCCGGGTGGCTTTCGAGATATTCAATGGTGGGTGTCATGCGGTTTACCATGGAAAGGGAGGGAACGCTGCCGTTCACGCCCGCGCCCAGAACTATGATATAGTCGGCTTCCACACCCTCGTCTCCCCAGGAATCTCTGATAACAGGTATCTCCATCCAGAGGAAGAGACCGAAGCCGGGAATAAGAAGGGCGCTGAGTATTATGGTGGGTATCTTCCAGCCCCGTGCGATAATAAAGCCGTAAATGAGCACCACCGCGGCGGCGCACATAAGGCAATAGGCCAAAAAGGAGTAGCCTATAAGGGCGAAGCGCAGAAAGAGAGCCA
>JAZNUF010000263.1:0-4238 GCA_045592185.1 Candidatus Flemingiibacterium sp. | reverse complement strand
TGGAAGGTACTCTTCCTGCACCGGAAAGCAGTCACGCAATTAAGGTTGCAATTGACGAGGCTCTCAAGTGCAAAGAAACAGGCGAAGAAAAGACGATTTTCTTCGGGCTTACCGGCACGGGATATTTTGATATGATGTCCTATGAGAAATTCCACAACGGCATTATGCAGAACTATATTCCCACAGATGAGGAAATAGAGAAGGCACTTGCCAAGCTCCCGAAGATTTAATTATTTGTCGACAAGAATAACCCTTTGAAAGCATATACCAAAACGGTATATGCTTTTACTGCTTTTTAGGTGAAAGCGACTTTGTTAGCGATTAAATAAAGAGCTTGAAGAAATGTAAAATTAGTATGAATATTGATATGTTTTGCTTGACTTTATGCTATGTAAACATTATAATTGTTGTGGATAAACATGATGTTTTCTAAAATCAGAAAGGAAGCAAAATTATGGAACTACAAGCCCGTAAAGACCGTAAAGTAAAAAAGTATCTAAGCCTGATTGAAGATTCTCGCTATAGCGATGTGACTGCTATCGATAATATTGAAATTTTTCCCTGCGACTATAAGTCCGGAACAGAAATGCCGCCTCTTGAAAACTTTAAGCCCTATACTCCTGGTGACTCATGGGGAAGCGGAAACGACAGCCACGCTTGGTTTCATTTTAAATTTACAGTACCTGAAAATATGCGAAATTCTGTCCTTCAGCTTGAATTAAAAACGGGACTCGATGGTTGGGCTACAGATAATCCTCAATTTATCGCATACATAAACGGCGTAACGCGACAGGGACTTGATATTTTTCACAGATATGTTACTTTGGACGATGCTGATGAATATGACTGCTATATTTATGGATACACCGGACCCGAGGTCCCTTCTGCAAAGCTTTATGCCTATATTCGCAAGCTGAACTGCGAAACCGAACAGCTCTATTACGATATTCGCACTCCCTTTGAAATGCTTGATTATCTTAATGAAAATTCAAAGGAATATGCTGACATTCTTCGTCACCTGGATAATGCTGTTGATATGCTTGATTTGTATGAGCTTAAGAGCGAGGAATTTTACAAATCCGTAAGCCGCGCCAAGGCGTATATGGACGAGGAATTCTACGGCAAATATTGCTCTGTCTCAAAGGGGGAAAATTATCCCACTACTGTGGGAATCGGTCACACACACATTGACTGTGCGTGGCTTTGGACTCTTCGCCAGACACGCGAAAAGGTGCAGCGTTCATTTGCTACGGTTGTTGAGCTTATGAAGCGGTATCCCGAATATAAGTTTATGTCCTCTCAGGCTCTTTTGTATAAGAATCTGAAAGAGGAATCTCCAGAGCTTTATGAGCAGGTGAAACAGCTCATAAAAGACGGACGCTGGGAATGTGAGGGTGCAATGTGGGTTGAAGCCGACTGCAACCTTTCCTCCGGTGAGAGCTTAGTTCGTCAGGTCCTTTACGGAAAGCGTTTCTTCAAAGATGAGTTTGGCGTTGATAACCGTGTTTTATGGCTTCCTGACGTGTTCGGTTATTCAGCGGCATTACCGCAGATTCTGAAAAAGAGTGGCGTTGATTGGTTTGTTACTTCCAAAATCAGTTGGAATGATACAAATATGATGCCCTATGATACTTTTGCATGGACAGGTATTGACGGAACTCCCATAAATACATATTTCCTTACCGCCCAGGATCAAACCAGAGAAGCACCTGTTCGTTTTGCTACCTATAACGGTGGCGCAGGAGCTAAAATGGTGGCTGGAACATGGAATCGTTACCAGCATAAGAACCTTACAAACGAAGCACTTCTGACCTTTGGCCACGGTGATGGCGGCGGTGGACCTACCGCAGAATACCTTGAGCTTGCCCGCCGTACCGAAAAGGGTATCCCCGGCGCGCCGCTTTTGAAGGTAGAGTTTGCAGGAGACTTTTTAAAGCGTCTTGAAAAGAGAATAGAGAATAATCCCCTGCTTCCTAAATGGCGCGGTGAGCTTTACCTTGAATTTCACAGAGGTACATATACTACTATTGCGAAGAATAAGAAAAACAACCGTCAGAGCGAATTTCTTTATCAGGATGCCGAACTGCTTGCTACCTTAAACAAGAGCTTGAACGGAAAAGCGTTCCCGAAGGCCGAGCTCCACGATGGATGGGAAATGATTCTTACAAATCAGTTCCACGATATTATTCCCGGCTCATCAATTAAGCCTGTATACGACCAATGCGATATTGATTACGGTACTATAAAGGAAATCGGAAATAGAATAGTCGCTGATGCCAAGAAGGATATTTCTTCAAAAATTTCCGAGGAAAAGGGGTATGTTGTCTTTAACCCACATTCCTTTAAGGGAGAGGGCTTAGTTAAGGTTGACGGCAAGACTGTTATCACCGATATGACTGCCTCCAAGGGCTATTATACGGCTGACAGCTTCAAAGCCGATAATAGTGTCAAGATTGAAGGACATGCCGTTGAAACGAACCGCTTGTCTGTCCGCTTTGACGAAAATTGGCAGATTGTTTCTGTATACGACAAGGAAGCTTGCCGAGAAATAATTACCGGCGGAGCTCCTGCCAACGAGCTTCGTATTCATGCAGACCATCCTGACAATTTTGATGCTTGGGAGTGGCAGGCGTATTCCCTTGATAAATACATGACTGTCACTGCGGTAGACTCTGTGGAGATTATTGACGATGGCGCGCGCCGCGGTATAAAGCTTGTTCGTCCGCACATGAAGTCAAAGATTACACAGACTCTTTGGTTCTATGACAATTACGCCCGCATAGACTTTGAAACTGTTGTTGACTGGCATGAAAGACATCAAATGTTGAAGGCTGCTTTCCCTGTGGACATAAACTCTGATAAGGCAACCTATGAGATTCAGTTTGGCACCATCGACCGTCCTACACACAAAAACACGTCTTGGGACGCGGCTAAATTTGAGTCCTGCGCTCAGAAGTACGTTGATTTGTCAGAGGGGGGATACGGCGTAAGCCTTATCAATGACTGCAAATACGGTCACGATATTCATGACGGCATAATTCAGTTATCGCTTCTCAGAGCCCCGACTTATCCCAATCCTGAGGCAGACCAAGGTGTATCTTCGTTTACGTATTCGTTCTGCCCCCATAACGGAACTCTTGCTGAAAGCGATACTGTACGTACTGCTTATTATCTGAATTATCCCCTTGACGCTGTTAAAGCAACCGCTAAGAAGAGCAGCATAGCAGAAAGCTTTTCTGCAGTTTCTACCGGAGTTGCTAACGTAATCTGCGAAACGGTTAAAGAGTCCGAAGACGGAAATGACACCATTATCCGCCTTTACGAATGCAGCAACAAGAAAACCCATCTTAATATAGCAACAGATGTTCCTTTCAAAAAAGCATATCTTTGCAACCTTATGGAGGAAGAAATTTCCGAGCTTGAAGTTAAGGACGGTAAAATTGTTACCGATATTTCCGGCTTTGAAATTGTTACGATTAGGCTCAAATAATAGATGTTAAATATAAAAAGCCACGCTGTAAAGCGTGGCTTTTTATGGTCAAAAAACTCAGTTACTTAATAAAGTCTCTGTTTATGCAAGCTGCGATTTGATCGCCGTGTTCTGATTTTAAATAAACAACGACAGGGCAAGCGAGATCACTCAACTCAGCCTTGTTGTAGGGAGGCTCATCGTAATTTTCTATATAGAGAATACGGCACTTGGTCGCATCAAACTCTTTTGTATATTCCGTTGAAGCACTCTGATCCCGAGAGCTGAAATTTTCATCTCGGATGTAATAATGTGCACTGTTCTGCCAGTTGTCTATGAAAAGATCTTCGATAAACAGTTCTTCGCCCGTTTCGGCATTCAGATAAAATTTGAAATAAAGATCATTGTAGTGCCCCGGCAAGACATCGAAAAAGAAATTTTCAACATCAGCCGCATAAGCCTCATTTATTCCGCTGAATATAAAATAACGATTTCCGTGGAGGGAGATCCCGAAATCGGGCCAATCGAATTGCATTCGCTCCGTTTCAATACCAAGACTTTTAGCTTTTTCTATAAGCTTTTCCGCGGTGAAATTCTCCTCGTATGTCTTGTCAATAAATGCGTTCACCTTATTTATTACCTCATCCGATACAGGTGCTTTTTCTTTATCGAGATACCAGATTGATATGCCGTTTTTCTCCTCGGCATACCCAATGTCGGAAGAATAGTAGAGGTTCAAGCACTTATACACGGGCGTTTCCTCATCTAT
>JAZNUF010000262.1:0-3469 GCA_045592185.1 Candidatus Flemingiibacterium sp. | reverse complement strand
GGGCTTTCCATGCTAGCTAAATTTCAAAAAAACGGAGATTCAGAGGAACTTACAGGATTGTACATGAGTGAAAATGATGCACCTTTTATCGAAGGAATTCATTTAGAGGAAAATACAGTCTATAAGCTTTTTTCATGGGACAAAAATTTGAAACCGATTGGCGAAGTAAAATACGTGATAGCAGAATAGGAGGAAAATCATGATTAAAAAATCAGCAGGAATACTGCTCACGGTGCTGTTTCTTTTCATGACAATGACCGCAAGTCCGGTCAGTGCGTTTATTGATACAGACAAGACTGTATATGAAGAGGCTGTAAATCTTCTGCAGGATTTGGGCATTATTACAGGAATGACATCAGATTATTATATGCCGCAGGAAAAAGTTACAAGGGCGGAAGCGGCCACAGTTTTGGCACGGCTTACCGGCATGCCTTTTGAGGGAAAGAAAAGCGCTGCGTTTGAGGACGTACCTGAAGAACACTGGGCAAACGGCGCTGTCGCTCTATGCCATGAGCTCGATATCATACATGGTGTTGACGAAACGCATTTTATGCCGGAGGAAACAGTAAGCTATGCACAGCTTGCTAAAATGCTTGTGAATCTTGCAGGGTACTCTCCGGCGGCGGAAGCGGCAGGCGGATATCCGGCAGGGTATCTTATGAAAGCCGCGCAGCTTGAAATTCTTTCGGATGCGGCAGGGGAATGTACGCGCGGCGAAATGGCGCGTATGGTGTACAAAACTTTATTTGTCCCTGTTTTTCTGCCGACAGCTTACGGCGATGACAGTGGAAGCTATGAAACCGGCAAAACCGTGCTTGAATATTATTTACATATTCAAAAAGACAGTGGCATTGTCACGGCAGATAATAAAAATTGCATGAGCGACGACACCCTCGCAAGAATAGGCCAAATTCACATTGACGGGGAAAAGTACATTTGGAAAAATGAAGAGAATGCGAAGTTCTTCGGGAAAAAGCTTGATTTTTATGTAAGAGAAGACAGCGATGACAATAGGGTCATTCTTGCTGCCGGTCTTTCTAAAAGCGTGGAAACCGTACAGATTTGGGCGGATGAGCTGCTCCCCGAAACAACAAAAACAGCGGCTTATTATGCGCGAGGAACGGAAAAGACGGACAGAGTCGATATACTAAGTAATGCACGCCTTATCAAAAACGGTGCAGAGATCATCGGATGGACAAAAGCAGATCTGGAAATTCAGAACGGTACAATTGAGTTTATTCAGAACGAGGGAGCAAGTGCAGATAGAATCGTAGTACAGTCCTATGAAAATTATATTGTGGACAGTGTAAGCTCTTATACAGGTGTAGTACGTCTGAAGGATAACCCTGCAAAGAAGGTCAGCATAAATCTTAGCGAAGGGGAAGAGTATGAGCATATTTATATTTCCGATACCGACGGAAATCCGGTGGAACTGTCAGCACTCGGGGAATGGAATGTTCTGTCAGTATATGCTTCCCAAGAGAAAGTTATACAAGATGAACCTAAATTGATTGTGTGTGTTGTTGTCAGCGCTCGCAGTATCATTGGTAAAATTGAAGAAATTTATTCCGATGACCGTATTACGGTCGGCGGAACCAAGTATTTTGCAGATGCAGAGCTTGTCAAAAACCTGCAGATTGGCCAAAACGCGGAATTTTACCTTGACCATGAAGGCAGACTTGCGGCATATAATGAACAGGCGATTGATGACGAGCTTTACGGATACCTGCTTACAGCAGAGCTTGGTAAGGATCTGAATGCGCAGGTGCGCATGAAAATCCTGACCGAAAACGATACAATAGAGATTTTTACTCTATCGGAAAAAGTTGAACTTGGCGGTTATACGGTTGCATCTAAAAAGCTGTTTGACAAAAGTGGGCTTGAGGGGGCGCTTCTTGCAAAGGTTGAAGCGTTGACAGATGGTGATGATGTTCTTCCGCAGATGATTACTTTCCGCTTAAATGAAGCAGAAGAGATTACGGCTATTACTACGGCTGAAGACGGCACAGGGATGGATACGACAGCGCGGGAAAACGTATTTTCACTTGATGTGTTGGTTAAAGACACGGATAGCGCGTTGGAGCTTATCAGTGCGGGTATGCTTTGTGAGCTCGGAAGCCGTTATTACCTAAAAAATACGCTGATTTTTAGTGTAGCCGCCAGTTACACCGGCGATAACGATGACGATTTCAGTGTAAAGTCTGTTTCTTCGTTGGTTCACGGTAATGGATACAAGAATTTCTCTTTTTATGATATGGATAAACTCAATCGTCCTGCAGTAATGCTTCTTAAAAGCGTTATAAACGATGAAGACGCCCTGTTTACATCGCAAGCAGGACTGGTGACCCAAATCGGGACAGGTATGGGAGAAGATGGTTTGGTCTGCAGTACAATTAAGGTTGTCGGCATGAATGGCGAAAAAGAGGAAACCTTTTATAATACTGATAATGTAGAGGCAGTATATAAACGGTCGGTACTTTCAGATCCTGCAGAGGATACGCTGGCAACTGATGGCGAACTGCCGGATACCATAAAGCATGCCGACATAGCCCCCGGTGATATTATTAAAATTGAAGCAAATTCAAAAAATGAAATTATATCTATGGCTGTTTTGGTTCGTGCAGAAAGTCCACGGATTGGTGAGCGAGGCTTTAAGAATAATAGCTTCGGGACGCCGCCCTCTTATAATGATTATTATAACGGATTATGGATTTATGTAGAAGTAGAAGAAACGGAAAATGGGATATATAAATTCTTAAAGCCACACGAAAGAGTACATACGTATACGAATAGCACCTTGGTTTTCGAGTGGGATAAAAAGGAAAAGACGGCTCGTCGGATTACCGGAAATGACATTGTAAAAGGAGATATGCTGGCATCCTCAAGAGGGACCTCCAACGAGAGACTTATTGTAGTATACAGATAGAGGACTGAAAAAATATATGCCCGACCGTTTAAATTCTCTAACTTAAAAGAGTACATCAGCGTAGAAGAATAAGGCACTTGTTAAAATTAAGTGAGCCGAGAATGTTAATCGTATAGAAGTAAACAGTGAGGAATTTTTTATGACAAAGCAAATACCGTACATTTTACGTTGGGATAAAATGCCCATCAATATCTCTGCCGCCTTTGGCGACGAAAAGCCCGCGGGGAAGCATGGCTTCCTCCGGGCAAAAGGTGATAAATTCTTTTTTGAGGACGGCACGCCTGCGGCGTTCTGGGGCACTAACTTTAACGCCGGCGCAAACTTTCCCGATAAAGACTATGCCGAGAAGGTGGCAAAGCGCCTTTCAGCAGTCGGCATGAACATTGTTCGTCTCCATCAGCTTGACACGGAGTGGGGACCGAATATATTTGAGTTTGAGAAGGGAAATCCTAAAAACGATACGCGTTCCTTTGACCCGGAAAGTATGGATAGATTGGACTATCTCATTTATTGCCTGAAAAAAGAAGGTATTTACATTTACAT
>JAZNUF010000261.1:0-5949 GCA_045592185.1 Candidatus Flemingiibacterium sp. | reverse complement strand
ATATATGCTATAATATGCACATAGGAGGAAATTTTATGTCTAAGATATCCACCAATATAACCATTGATGCCGATACCAAAGTCAAGGCACAGGAGATGCTTGCTGACTTTGGACTCGATTTGTCAACGGCAGTTAACATTTTTCTGCGTCAGATGCTAAGAGAAAATGCAATCCCTTTCTCTGTTCGGCGTGAAGCTAAAAACTCCTCCAATAACATTGAGGAGGGTGAGAGCAAAAAACTATGAATACCCCTGAAAAGCCACGGGTAATTGCGGTTGTAGGACCTACTGCATCGGGAAAAACCGATTTGGCGCTGGAGCTGGCAAGAATTTGTGACGGAGAAATCGTGTCTTGCGATTCCATGCAAATCTATCGGGGCATGAACATCGGCACTGCCAAGCCCACAGAGGCAGAAATGCGCCGCATCCGACACCATATGATTGATATCGCAGAACCATCTGAATCCTTCTCTGCGGCAGATTATTCCTCTCTTGCAAAGGACGCAGTACTTGACATTATTTCCCGTAATAAATTGCCGATTTTCTGCGGTGGCACCGGGCTTTATCTTGATTCTGTCTTATATGCAAACGAGTATGCAGATACAGAAACCGATACAAATGTGCGTGCAAGTCTCCTCCGCGAAGCCGATGAACTGGGCGCAGAAGCCCTTTGGCAAAGGCTTTCGGAGATAGATCCTGAATCTGCCGAGGCAATTCACCCAAACAACGTAAAGCGAGTCGTGCGCGCCCTTGAAATTTACATCACCAGCGGCATTACGAAGACCGAATGGGATAAACGCTCGCGGCTTTCTCCCCCTCCCTTTGATGCCACAATAATAGCTCTTGACCGCCCCCGCGAAGCACTTTATGAAAGAATCGCCCGCCGCGTGGATTTAATGATTGAAGCAGGACTCGAAAACGAAGTTCGAACACTTGTGGATTCAGGTAGACTTCCGCTTAACTCTACTGCTGCACAAGCAATCGGCTATAAGGAATTTATTGATTACTTCAACGGCAAAGCAACCATTGATGAGGTCAGCGCCCTTATCAAACAAGCTTCAAGACGATACGCAAAACGACAAATTACCTGGTTTAAGCGAAACAAATCCATAAATTGGATAAAAACCGAAGAAAATTTTGAAGTAATTGTAAACAATGCAAAAATGCTATTAACTTGTACGTAAATCTGTGATATAATAATAGAATAGAATACTATAAATATCGTTAAGGTTTCAAAATGCAAAAAGGCAAAAAAAAGAACCGCGGGAACCCCTTTGACTCCTTTATAGGATATTCGATTTCCATCGTGGTTTCCGTCATTGTAGTCGTGTATCTCGGCTATCATTTCATTCAAGGCTTTGGAAATGACATTACAACCGAATATGCAGTAAAAATCACGGAAGACAATACTACGGAATTTGACGCATATATTCTGCGCAACGAAACTCTGATCTATTCCTCAACCGAAGGTGGGGTCGGGTACACTTACTCCGATGGAACCAAGGTGCGGCGGGGTACAGAAATCGCCTCGATTTATGCCGGCGCTTCCGAACTACACAATTCGGCGAGAGATGAGATTATAGCTCTTGACAAAAAGCTCAGCCTTCTCGAAGAAAGCAGCAACATCGAAGGCATGGCGGCATCGGATATGTCTACCCTTGACAGTAAAATTTATGAGTATTACATGACAATTCGAAATTCAGCGGAACAAGAAAACTACGCCAATCTCCCAAAAAGGCGAGATGAACTACTGACACTTCTAAACAAACGTCAGCTCATTACCGGAAAAGTCGCAAGCTTCGATACGGTTATTGAGGAGATACAGCAGGAACGGGATGAGCTCACCGCAAGCTTGAATGCAATCAGCGAAGCGGTTACATCTCCTGCCACCGGCTTCTTCTACTCCTCTGTTGACGGATATGAAGATATTTTCAGTGCCGATGCTATTTCTGAAATGACCATTGATGATTTTCACGAAATGATCAATTCAGAGCCGCGCGATTATCCTTCAACCGCAATAGGCAAAATCGCTACCGATTTTGTTTGGTACATAGCCGTTGAAACCACCAGAGATGAGCTTCGTTATTATGATGAGGGGTATGATTACACTGTCAACTTCCCATACAATAACGATATGCGATTGACAATGAATTTATCTCGCATCATAGCTCCTGACGTTGGAAATCAAGTGCTTCTTATATTCTCTTGCCATGACGCTCCCGAGGATTTCACCTTCAAACGGATGCAGACAGTAGAGATTGTTCGAAGCTCACACACGGGCTACAGAGTACCTATTTCGGCTGTGCGGCAGCTTGACGGCAAAATGGGCGTTTATGTGTTGGTTGGAGGCGTAGTTGATTTTCGGTATATCAATGTCATTCTCGAATGTGACGGATATTATCTTGTTGCAGAAAGAGATACAGAAAATGACCCCGAATATTACACCAAGCTGGGCCTTTACGACCAAGTGATTACAAGCGGAAAGGATTTGTATGTAGGCAAAATGATATCATAGCCTCATCAGATATTATGGATACACAAGCAGAAGAAAAAAGATTTCAGCCTGAGCTTATTTCTGCAAGCCTTGATCGAGTCAGAAGCGAAATAGAGCAATACGCAAACGGACGTGATGTTAAGCTTGTAGCAGTTACGAAGACCGTCCCTGTAGAGGCAATCAATTACGCTATCGACAATTTGGGAATAACGGCTATCGGCGAAAACCGAGTGCAGGAGCTGCTTTCAAAGTACGATTTACTCCACAAACCCGCAAGCGGTAAGCTTGATATACACTTAATTGGTTCACTTCAAACGAACAAGGTAAAGTATATAATCGACAAGGTTGATATCATAGAATCGGTAGACAGCATAAAGCTAGCTGCCGAAATTGATAAGCAAGCAAAAAAGCATTCGCTCACCATAGACGTTTTAGTAGAGGTAAACATCGGACGGGAACCGCAAAAAGGCGGTGTGCTCCCCGAAGAGCTTCACGATTTTATTAAAGCTCTCGATGACTTCTCCGCCATAAAAGTTCGCGGACTTATGACAGTCGCACCAAAATGCGACAATAAAGATGATTATTTGAACTTTTTTTCAAAAACTTATGAGATTTTTATTGACATTCGTGAAAAAAAGTTACATAATAATAGTGGGGACTTTTTCAACATACTTTCAATGGGTATGAGCGGAAGCTTCCACGAAGCGATTGAGGCCGGCTCAACTGAGGTTCGGTTAGGTTCCGTAATATTCGGAAATCGCATTTACCACTAAAAGCAAAAATAAATTTTGAAAAATTAATTGGAGGTATAACATAATGGGACTTTTCGAAAAAATTAAAGGTAGCATCACCACCGGCGGCGACTCTGTCTACGATGACCAGGACTTGTACACGCAGGAGATCCAGAGTGATTTCAACGACACTCAGATGTATCAGCAGGCTGCAGGACAATACGGTCAGCAAGAGCAGTATGCTCCCGCAGATGACGGTATGCAGGTCAGCGGAAGCTCACTTGAGCTTAAAGTTGTAAAGCCCGACCGTTTTGACAATGTTCCCCAGATAGCAAATCACCTGCTTAACCGCCGCACCGTTGTTCTCAATCTCGAGGACACCAACAAGGAAACTGCTCGCAGACTCCTTGATTTTCTCTCCGGCGTTGCATACTCTATAAATGGCAATCTCAAGAGAGTTGCAAATAACACCTACGTAATTACCCCCTGCAATGTAGATGTATCTGACGGTCCGCTTCGTGAAAAGCGTCAGAAGGAAGAGTCCTCTGACTATTACGAAAACGAAATCTAAACTACGAGAACTGACGGCGGAGGAATCTCCCCGCCGTCAGTTCTTTCTCCTATTTCCATTTCGGAGTTTTTATCGTGACAATCCTTATTTATATTATAACAGAATGTGTCAGATGGTTTCTGAGCGTTCTGCTTTTTCTCATGTTTGCCCGCGCCGTTTTATCTTTGTTCCCTATTGATGAGAGCTCAGCACCGGCAAATTTCGTGTATTTTGTTACCGAACCGGTGATTTTTCCCATAAGAGCATTATTTTCATTTTTCGGATGGTTTGAGGGGCTCCCTATAGACATTCCGTTTTTAGTATCATTTATTATTTTAAACCTTATTACCGGCCTATTGCCGTAAAGCAGCACTATGGGAATTAATATAACTTCTATGCTTAACGAGAAAGATTTGCTTCTCTGTAAGCGAATCGAGGAATTGTATTCGCGGGCTGAAGATTCCATTCCGTCTATATCGCAGTTTCTAAACCTGCGTGAAAGATACATAATCGAGAATCGTCTGAGCCATATTTTTTCAGAGGACGATTCTGTTCCTCTTTGCTTTTTTTGGGGTGGTTACAAAAGCGCAGAACGCACACTCCTTTGTGCGCTTCCCTCCTATACGCGTTATGAGATTTTGGGCGACACTGTCCCGGAAAAGCTTGTTCCCCATTCAATAAAAGCCGTGCGTATAAAATCAGGGGGATATGTAAAGCTCGGGCACCGCGATTATCTCGGTGCTATAATAGGTCTTGGTGTCGATCGAGCCGCAGTGGGAGATATTCTCACTGATGACAAAGGGGCTATTGTCTTTGCCTCACCTGCCATCGCCGAGCTTTTAAAAAGAGAGCTTATTTACATCGGTCGCGACAAGGTTAAGGTTGCTGACATATCTCTGCCCGATGATTTTGACTATAAAAGAAATTACGAAGAGCTTCGTTCAACTGTAGCATCACCAAGACTTGACGGAGTTTTGTCGGAGCTTGCAAAAACATCTAGAGAAAATGCAAAAAATTTGATTCAATCGGGGCTTGTGGAGCATAATCATTTTACCGCGGCAAGACCCGATGCCCTCGTGGAAAAGGGCGACATTATCTCGGTTAAACGCTCCGCCGGCACAAAGGGCGGAAAGTTCATAATCGACAGTATTAATGAGAAAACAAATAAGGGCAGAATACGTCTTTATGCCCGAAAATATATATAACAAAAAATACGGCAATCCTAAAATTTTATATAGAATTCAAGAAAGGACTGTTTACTATGCTTCCTCCACACGAGCTGAAAAATAAAAGCTTTTCAAAAACCATTCGTGGATACAATCCTATTGAAGTTGACGAATACGTTGATTTTCTGATTGAAAAGTATACCGAATTATACCGCGAAAATGACGAGCTTGAACGCAAATTAAAAACTGCTGTCACCCGTCTTGATGAAATTAAAGGTGACGAGGATTCCATACGCAGCGCCCTTGTTGATGCAAAGCGTGCCGCGAGCAAAATCAAATCGGATGCCGAGGAGCGTGCGGAAGCCATTGTACGTGCCGCAAAAGCTTCTTGCAATACGATTTTGTCAGATTTCAACGAAAAGATTCTTGTTGGAAAAGATACCATAAGCGAACTTCGCCGCGATGCTTTGGCACTTAAGCAGGAGCTTTTTGAAAAATACAGCGAACATATTCGCTTTATCGAGGCCCTGACCGAGAACATTGATGAAGATTCCCTTCCCGATGTTTCGGAATTCAATCAACTGGCATTTGATTCATTAAAAGCTGAAGTTTTCGCAAAATATAACACCGCAGACAGCACACCCGAAATTTGTGAAGAATCGGAAAAAGCCGAAAACGAGAACTCCGCTTTTGACTTCACTCGCGAATTTGACATAAACGAAACTGAACAACCTACAGAGGGACTTGATAATGTGGCCCTCTCCGTAGAACGCGTTCCTCTTGTAACCAGCGAGAAGCGCGGTATAAAAGAGCAAGCAATGGAGCTTGGACGGGTCTATAAAGAGGAGCAGGAAATTATTAATACTCCCGACAGCGATCCGGATGACGATATGGCGTATTTGGACTTCATCAAGTCAGTAAGCGGAAAAGAAAATGCTGAACGCACATCAAAGGATGATGATTTCGATATGCTTTTCGATGAAACAAAAAGTAAAAAGAAAAAATAAGC
>JAZNUF010000260.1:0-13841 GCA_045592185.1 Candidatus Flemingiibacterium sp. | reverse complement strand
TCCTTTCTACGCGATACGTGTATCGCGTGGGAGTTGGGGCTGGTTTTGCGTAGGAAAATCGCCGCCGCTCCGGTGGCGAAAGCTACAAAACTCAGCGTGAAAAAGTATTTTTCACGCTACTCTCCTTAGTTTAAAATATGCCGCAGACACCGCCCCTTATAGGGGGCGGCGTAGCGTCAGTTAATGTCAGTTTCCGCGTACAGTGTTAATGTTCTTAGTGTGTTCAGCCTCGGTTTTTGCAAAAAGTGTGCGTCCTGTGCTGTTAGATACAAAGAAGAAATAATCGGAATCGTTAGGATAAAGAGCGTATTTTATTGAGTTAAGACCGGGGTTTGCAATAGGTCCGGGAGGCAAGCCCTTGTATTTATATGTGTTATATGGGCTGTCGTAGCTTTTGTCCTCACCGGTCATAGTTTCGGGTCTTTCGCCGAAATCATGAGCCATCGCGTACATAATCGTAGCGTCAGAATTCAGATAAGGGAAGGATGCAGAATATTTAATTCTGTTGTGGAATACGGAAGAAACATAGCCAAGCTCATCGGCATATCGTGTTTCTTTCTCTATCATAGAAGCAAGGATTATTGCGTCATCCACACTGAAGCCAAGCTGTGCGCAGCGAGCATAGTATTCATCAACGAACTTAGTGTTAAAGTTATCAAGAAGCTTTTTGATAACGGTAACCTCGGAGGCATCATCGAAGAAGTAATAAGTGTCCGGGAACAAATAGCCTTCAAGTCTGTAAATTCTGCCCTCTCGGGTTACAAGTCCTTCGAGGAACCGATAATCAAAGTCGTAATTATTGATTACGTCAACGAATCCCTCTTTTGTTCCGATGCCATTCTTGACGAAAAGGGCGATTATTTCATCAACTGTGTAGCCTTCGGGGATAGTGATACGCACCTCATTGCGTACAGTGCTTTCCTTAAAGGAGGCACGGAGATAGTCATAGTTCAGAGTAGTCGAAACCTCATACTCACCCGGAACAAATTCCGCGTTGGAATCTTTAAGATTACTCCAAAGCTTAAATGCCCATTTGTATTTTATAGCACCCGAACCGTAAAGCGCATCGGTAACATCATCAATAGTAGCGTTTTCGGGAATATTTACCGTAACGATTCTGTCTTCAACCACAAATTTGAAAACATCGTGAGCCGTATTGATAACAAATACCCAAAGGCCCACCGACACGACAATTATCAAAATAATGTAAACCATAGCCTTAACAAGGCTCATCATGGCGCCGGAAGCGGAATCGGACACACCGCCGTCAGCATAGGCTCTGCGTTTAAAGGGAGACGCATAGGTAGCTTCGTCAATTTCAAAATCATCGTTTTCTGAACGACCGCCATAGGATTTCACATCGTTTTTTACGGGTGTATTACGGATAATCGGTTTGCGAGGAGGTTGTTTTTCAAAAGACGGCTTGTTTGTAGCCGCTATAGGCTTTATCTGGTTCTGAGGCGTTTGCTTTTGTGGAATTTCAGGCTGAACATATTTCGGTGTCGCCTGACTTTTCACCGGAAATGCCGGGGCAATGTTTTTTGAAGACACCGGTGGAACAGCAGAAGGCGCAGCGGCTTTTTGATTTAATCCGGAAGCTTCATTTTTTCTGTTGCTGTCAGGAACAATTCTGCGATTTTGAGGATTTGCTGTCACGGGCAAGTGAGATTTCGGCAGAACTTTCGGCGCAGGTGAAGAAGCAGAATGAATTTTGGGCGCATTTTGATTTTGAGGCAAAGCTACATTCGGCTTCGGAGCCTGCTTAAGAGGGCGCACAACAGCGCCTCCCCGAATCTGTGCGGTATGCTGCATATCTGATTTTTCTTGATTTTCCGCCTTATTGGTCGATTTATATGCCTTACGAAATATTATAGTTTCGTTTTCAAAATCGAAAAATTCTCTTTCATTTCCATCGGATGCGGCAGCTTCTCTCAGGACATCATTTCCCTCGGTCCGCCTATCTTTGTTATTTTCCATAATATAGCCATCCTTTCTGCTTGATGAACACACTACACTGCGGTACTTAGCCGCAGAGATTAACTGTCAATCACCAAACTGTATTGCGGCGACAATAAATATAAGCGCACAAACTAAAAAGGTCGGTGCCAACAGTGCTTCCGAAAATTTGCGAAGATTAAACTTCGGACACTTTTTAGCGTGTTCCGCCTCAACACCGCGAAGCGCGTAACCGTAATATATACGCTCACACTCCCCAAAAAATGCCGCAAGGCTCATTAAAAACGCTGCCGCACTGGCGAAGAAGAGGAAGCCCGTGCTTTGGGGCTTTGTAAGAATCGTCTTTATCGTATCTTCTGCCACAAGCTCGAAAACATTGTAGCAAAGGTGACATATCATTGCCGAAAAAACCGACCTTGTAAGATACATCACAAGGGCAAATATAATTCCTGCGAAAAAATACACCGGGAAATATCCGAAATTCATTCCGAACATTCCGTAAAGTGCCGCAGAGGCAATCACTGCAGTTACCACACCGTCATTTTCATATTCTGCACAAAGCACAGACCTAAACAGCAATTCCTCGCACACAGCAGGAACCAGCGCAAACGTGACAAGAGAATATAATACTCCCGGCTGTACGCCGTTAAGATATTGGTAATATACCGAATATCCGTCCTCAATAATTCCCGTTTGATAAAGTAAAAGCTTAATAAGTGTATCTCCGAGAATCAAAACTACAACTGCCAATAAAGTAACAAGCAGCTTTTCAATTCCCATAGGGGCTATGCGCATACGGCGAACAAATCCGTCACCCTTTAATTTTATATAAAAAGCCGATGGCACCACAAGGCAAAGCATCTGCAGCACTATGATGAACAGACATATATTTTCACGATAGTCGGGCATATCGAGCTTAATATACCTTGACGCCAAAAGCACCGTCATAGCCACAATAGCCAAAACCGGAGCCATCAAGGCAGATTTGAGTTTCATTTACACATCCGCCCTTTCAAATAGTTATAATGATTCCAAATTAATTTTTAGTAACCCGTATTCCCTTTTCGGTAACAAGGAAATCAACGCTTAAATCGAATCTGCCTCTCGGTAGCTTTTCGGTTATACAATCGCTGTAAACCACTCCAACCTTTGAGCCGTTAAAGCTGCCAAGGTATCGGTCATAATATCCTTTTCCGTACCCGATTCTGTAACCGCCAAGGTCATAAACTATGGCAGGAATCATGCAAGCGGTGGGCGCATTATCCTCACGGCTGTATTTCGGAAGTGTTTCGGAAGGTTCTAAAATTCCGTAAGCACCGGATTTAAGCTGGTCAAGGGAAGTTACATAATGGTATTCCATGTTATGAGTGTTTGGAGTACATCTGGGGAAAGCAACCCTCTTCCCATCCTCAAGTGCTTTTTTTGCTATAGGGAAAACGTTTATCTCATCCCCCTTTGGGGCATACATGAGAATAACGGAAGAATATCGGTAAGTTGCAAGGGAAAGAAAGATTGAGCACATACGCTCGTCCATCTCCGCCTTTTTTTCAGCAGGAATTGCCGCCCGAAGTGCTTTGAATTTTTCCCGAATATTGTTTTTTTGTTGTCTTATTTCGTACATCCGCCCCTCGCAATCATGCCTGAACGGCTACACGAAGCTCGTTTGCTTTATCTTCTGACACCAATACGCTCACAAGGGTTAGTCCGAACTCCAAAGCCACGCCCATTCCCTTGCCTGTAATATAATTGCCGTCAACAACGACACTATCAGAGGCTATTTTCGCCCCCCTAAGATGCTCTTCAAAGCCCGGGTAACAAACGGCGTCTTTTCCCTCAAGAAGTCCAAGCTCACCGAGAATCATCGGCGCGGCGCAAATAGCTGCAAGATACGCGCCGCACTCCCTCGCTTTGGATATGAAAAGGTTAACCGTTTCATCTCCCTGAAGATTCAGCGTACCCGGCATACCGCCCGGAAGAATTACCATTTCGGGCGGCTTCTTTTCAAGAAGCTTCGATGCCTCAACTGTAGTTATATCGGCAATCACTTCAATACCGTGAGAACCGCGCACTACCTTAGTGCCAACTCCTACTGTGGTAATATCAACACCCGCACGGCGAATTAAATCAAGAGGACAAAGGGCTTCAACTTCTTCAAACCCCTCGGCCAAAAACATATATACCATAAAAACTCCATTCCGCCGTAAAGGCAACGCACATATAAAAAATAATCAAAAAGCCTAAGCTAATTATACCAAATAATCGGTGGTTTTTGGCAGCCGCTTTAGAAAATTAAAGTAAAATTTACAAAACCACACTGGTCTTTTCACAAACGGCAGCGTTTATAAGATTCGAAATTGCGCTTCTGCTCAAAATACCGTTATCATCATAACATTTGATTTTAACCCATCCGAGCTTCTCAGCGGCAAACTGCGCGGCTTCGTAGCTTCTTCGTATAAAGTCCGCATCCTTTTCGTGTATATCCATTTTTTGTCCCGTTTCCCCTGAACGACTTTTGACAAGCGCCAAGGATTGCTCAGGCAGAAGCTCAAGATAAATTACCACATCGGGAGCCGGGAGTCCCAATTTTATGAACTCAAAATCCCATAGCCAATCAAGAAAAGAATCCCAATCAGCTCGTGGCATTTTCGACAGCTGATGCACGGCATTTGCCGAGGTGTAACGATTTGCCACAATGATTTTATCAAGCTTGTCATAATCTTGCTTCCAATCACTCTTATAAGAGGCATATCGATCGCAGGCAAAAAAGGTAGATGCGGCGTAGGCATTCGTATCCGAGGGACGACTGCCGAGCTTACCGTCAAGATACATTTTAACAAGAGCCGATGATTCACTGTCATACATAGGAAAGCTCAAACTTCTGACAGCGTAGCCCTCGATTTTAAGTCGGTTAACAAGAAGAGTGGCTTGTGTATTCTTTCCTGAGCCGTCAAGACCATCTATTGCAATAAGTGTGGACATTAATTTGCTCCATTCCGCCAAAATGGCATATTTTACTGTTTTGACGTTTATACTGATAATTTTGTTTCGATTATTGACCTGTTACTCGCCGCGTCTGAGCTCCATTTCCAAAAATTCCTCTTTTGAAATAAGTACATCGCGTGGTTTTTGTCCTTGAGGTGGGCTTACAATGCCCATTTTTTCCATAGTGTCAATAAGCTTAGCGGCTCTGCCATATCCAAGCTGAAGCCGTCTTTGAATGAGAGAGGTGGAAATCTTGCCGCTTTCGACAGCAAGCTGGATTGCGGGCTTTAGCATGGGGTCGCCATCGTTGGCTTCCTCATCGCCGTCACCAAGAACAGTAGCCTTTTTGTTACCGCAAAGCTGTGCTTCCCTCTCGATTGTGTCAATCACCGATTGGTCATATTCGCGGACACCGTAGTTGTTCTTGACAAAAGCGGTAACCGCTTCAACCTCATCATCGCTGACAAAAGAGCCCTGCACACGCACAGGCTTAATTGAACCCACAGGTGAGAACAGCATATCTCCCCGTCCAATCAGCTTCTCCGCACCGGCAATATCAATGATGGTCCTCGAATCCACCTGAGAAACGGTAGTAAATGCGATTCGTGACGGGACATTTGCCTTGATAAGGCCGGTAATAACGTCAACCGAAGGACGCTGAGTACCGATAATCAGGTGCATACCTGCAGCTCTTGCCTTTTGGGCGATTCGGCAAATTGCCTCCTCCACATCGTCTTTTGCAGTCATCATGAGATCCGCAAGCTCATCGATAATAATTACAATTTGAGGAAGCTTTTCCGCCTCTGGGTCATTAGCTACAGAATCATTGTAGCCCTTGATATTACGCACTCCCGCGCCCTCTATAAGCTCATAGCGGCGCTCCATCTCGCTAACCGCCCAATGAAGTGAACCTGCAGCTTTTTTGGGGTCCGACACCACGGGAACAAGCAAGTGCGGAATACCATTGTAAACGTTAAGTTCAACCTTTTTGGGGTCAATTAATATAAATTTCACTTCGTCCGGGCGTGCCTTGTAAAGAATAGATATAATCAAGCTGTTGATACAAACGGATTTACCCGAGCCTGTCGTACCTGCTATAAGCAAATGGGGCATCTTTGCCACATCAAGATATATGGGATTTCCGGCAACATCCGTACCAAGTCCCGTAAGCACCTTACTTTTTGAGGTTTTAAATGCCGCATCTTCCAAAAGCTCACGGATATAAACTGTTGCCGTTGAACGATTGGGCACTTCAATACCTACTGCCTCTTTGCCGGGAATGGGAGCTTCAATACGCACTCCGCTTGTTGCAAGATGGAGAGATATGTCATCCACAAGATTGACTATAGACCGAACTTTCGTGCCTATTTCAGGCTGAAGCTCGTATCTGGTGATTGTAGGTCCACGGGAAACATTAATAATTTTTGTTTTTACATTAAAGGAACGGAGAGTTTCCACAAGCTTTCTTGCCGTCTGCTCTATTTCCGCCGACATATCGGCACTTTCGGAAGTTTTGTCAAATCGGAGCAAAGATATTGGCGGAAAGACATAATCTATCCTCATCTGTTCGCCGTGTGCTGCACCCTTGTTCACAGCCATAAAGTTTTCATCGCCGTCAGCAGTCAAGTCGTCTTCCGGCTCATTGGGGACAATAGGTTCATGGGCAAGTCTGCTTTTTTCCACCATCAAGTCAAGCTCAGCTGCAGTTATAATATCCCCTTCCCCAAAACTTTGGTCTTGCGCACTTTCATCTGTACTCTCTCCGGCAGGCTCGGCAAATATTTTTGCCAAGTCTATTTCCTCGCCTTCAATTTCCTCAAGCTCCTGCGCGCCCGTGCGTGGCATAGGACTCAAGCCTTCCCGCTGCACGAAGATTCCCCCGTTGCCGGTGTCGAAAGGCGGTGCATCCGATTCAACAACTACACCATCAGAGCTTGCGGGGACATCTTCCTCCAATGCCTCATTAGCATCGAAAAATTTACCGTCACTTTCCTCTGTATTTTCATCTAAATTATCGTCAATACGTCCTTTTTTCATTCTGCGGCTATATTTTTCTGTAGGTACAACTGCCGTAGCTTTTTTCTCGGCGCGCTCTATTTCGTACTCGTCCAACATACGCGCTCTCTCAGCCTTTGCTTCTCCCATTCGCAAAGAAAGACCGGTCCGCCATTCGCGTATACCCGTTATCATGTAGACCGCAAGCTTGTGCGGAGTCATCCCAAAAAGGAAAATTCCGAAAAGAAGAAGTAATGCAACGGAGAAAATCAAAGTTCCCACGAACCCAAATCCGCGGAGCAAAAGATTGCCAAGTATTCCTCCGAAAAAGCCTCCGCCCTCGCCGGTACATCCAAGCTTAAACAGAGTAACACCATTGAAGCTTTCCGTCAGCGTAGGAACTGCATTGGCGGAAAAGGCGTGTACCAAAACGGAGATAAGAGTCACACAAATAAATGAAAAAGTCAGCTTATATTTGAGCGAAGCCGCCGCCACATCCCGTTTCCAGAAAACACCGATATTAAGAACAATAAAAGGCACCGTCCAAGCGCCGTTTGAGAAAAGCCCGAACATGAGGTCTTTTAAAAAATTCCCCACAACTCCCGTTGAATCGGACAAAAAGAAGCATATAAGCAAAAACAGCGCAGAAACTCCCAAAATATACGGCATAAGCTGATGGATAAGCTTTTCAGGGTTTCCCTTATCCTTTTTTCGTGAGTCACGCCGACCGTTATTTGTTTTAGTCGAATGGTTATATGATTTTTTTTGATTTGACATTTTTGCTTCTCCTGATACCGCCCAAAAAGCTGAGGACGGGAATAAATTTATTTGCCTTTTATGAATTTGCCGTAGAATTATCGGTTATAATTTATATATTAATATCTTTATTATATCACATCTTAGGAATAAAATCAATAATCTTTGAAAAATTATAGTAGAAAAGGTAAATTTTCAGCATAATGAGAAACACTCGCTCTTTGAAGCCACGCTCTATAAAAGGCAAACTACTTGCAGCAATTCTTGCATTTGCCGCGCTTTTGAGCGGAATAGTAAACGGATTTCTTGGCACAGGCGGCGGAATTATTCTTATGCTTGCCCTCGGTTTTTTATGGAAAGGTGATGGCAATGAAGACTCTGTACGCGACCGTTTTGCAACCATAATTGCCGTCATACTTCCCTTATCCATAATTTCTGCAATCAGTTACGGTGACAAGATTTCCTTTGATGGCGCCGTAGGTTATATTTTTCCTGGTATTCTCGGCGGTATCGCAGGAGGACTGTTGCTTGACAGAGTTTCCGCAAAATTTGTTAAACGGCTTTTTTCTTTGATGGTCATTTGGGCAGGAATAAATTTTCTCGTAAAATAAAAAACCGATAACATCGGTTTTAGGCAGGTGATAAGTCTGAAAAATGGATCATTTTTCAGACAATAAAGTTTTGTGCCTTTCGCGTCATTGACGCGAATTTCCTGACGGAAACCGTCACAAAACTTCATAATCGTTAGAAAGGCATGGTCATAATGATGGCAGAATTTCTTGCAGGTTTCGGCGTGGCGCTTCTTTCCGGGCTCGGAATCGGTGGCGGCGGTCTGCTTGTTATATGGCTTGTGATTTTTTGCGGTGTTGAGCAAATCGAAGCACAGGGAATCAATTTGCTGTGGTTCATTTTTTCTTCCTCCGCGGCTATGATTGTTCACTTGATAAAACGAAAACTGAATTTTAATCTTATCGGGTGGCTGACATTTTTCGGCAGTGTAGGAGCTATTATCGGCAGTATAATGGCAAAAGGCATCGACCCGCTGATTGTGCGAAAATTCTTTGGTGTCTTTTTAACGGCTTCCGGAATTTGGACACTTTTCAAGCGCAGCAGCTAAAAGCAACAGTTCAGTGACCCGTCCATTCCCCACGCAAAATTACGTAATCAATTACATCCATAAACTGTCCATCGCCGTATTTGAAATATCCTCTCTTTGTGGCTTCATAGGTAAGTCCGCATTTCCCTGCTACTTTTCCAGATGCAGGATTATCGGCAGCATGGGATATAGTTACTCTATTGACTCCGATTTCAGCGAAAAGATAGTCGATAACCGCCCTTACCGCCTCGGACATTATCCCCTTGTTCCAATAATCGTATCCCAAGCAATAGCCAATATCTACACGTTCATCTCTTTCGCTGAGACGTACAACAGAAACATTTCCGATAAGCTTACCATTATATTCAATCGCCCAATTATAGGTACTTTCGTTTTCATAGGCTTCACACCAAAATTCAAGCAGCTTGGAAGTTTCCTCGACCGATTTATGGGGAGCCCAGGTTAAATATTTTGTAACCCTCTCGTCCTTTGCCCAGTTTTCGTACATAGCGGAGGCATCGTTCATTTTAAACATACGCAATATGAGTCTGTCTGTACATATGATTTTTGTTCCTTTATGATTTAACATTCCTTCTCCTAAAAATACAAACGCAGGGGCAGTAAAGCCCCCGCGCTGAAAATGTTTATTACTGATTCTTGCGTTTTTCCACAAGATTGTGTATTCTTGTAACCGGATTCAAAAGCTCGCTTATAGAGTGGTCATGATTAAGAGTATCCACAATGTAAGAGATGTACTTGCACATATTGACCTCTTGATACCACTCACGCTTTTTAAGCTCGGGAGTTCTGTAAACCAAATTCGTGGTGAAAATCTTGTCTATAGTTCCATTAGCGTAAGCTTCATCGAACTTTTCAAGTCCGTTGCAGAAAAGTCCAAAGGATGAGAACACAAAAATTCTCTTAGCCCCCTTGCCCTTTAACTGAAGCGCAACATCGAGCATCGACTCACCGGAGCTTATCATGTCGTCAACCACAATGGCATCCTTGCCGTGAAGGTCGCGTCCCAAATATTCATGGGCTTCAATGGGATTCTTACCGTCAACCACAACGGCATAATTACGGCGCTTGTAGAACATACCGAGATCAAGACCTAAAACGGAGGAATAATACATACAACGGCCCATTCCGCCCTCGTCCGGGGAAACGACAGCCAAATGGTCACGGTCAAGCTGAATATCGGGAATACTTCTGCAAAGGGCTTTTATCATCTGATAAGTACACCGTACATTTTCAAATCCCGAAAGAGGAATAGCGTTTTGTACACGGGCATCGTGAGCATCAAAAGTGATGATATTGGAAACGCCCATAGATGCGAGCTCCTGGAGAGCGATTGCACAGTCGAGAGATTCTCTTGCTTCTCTCTTGTGCTGACGGCCTTCATAGAGCATTGGCATGATTACCGAAATACGGCGAGCTTTTCCACCGATAGCGGCAATAATACGCTTCAAATCCTGATAATGGTCGTCAGGACTCATCGGCACTGTCATACCGTACATCTTATAGGTCACGCCGTAATTGAAGCAGTCGTTCACGATGTACACATCATGCCCGCGCAGAGATTCATGAATGTGACATTTTGCCTCGCCGGTCCCGAAGCGTATGCAATCGGAATCAACAATAAAGCTCTTGTCAGTTTTGCGCCATTGCTTCAGGTATGCGTCCACCTGCGAAATCAAATCTTCACAGCCACGAGTACCGATAATACTGAGATCTCCATACAAAGTCTCGTTCATTAAAAAATCCTCCGTATAAATAAGTCAAACAAACATTAACGCCGAAATATTCTTGTAATTATATTATATCACATCTTTCGACATTTTTAAAGTCTTTTTGCATTTTTTTAATATTTCATGAAATATATATAAATTTTCACTGTTAAATTAGGTGAAATCTTGTGTGCAATTCATGTTATATATGTGCAGATTAAGCCACCGTAAAAACGGTGGCTTAAAATTCAAGTTATTTGAAGAGCTTAACTCTAAGAATAATCAAAATGGCTAAAACGCTTGCGACCGCTGCTACACCAATAATTATGGGGAATCCCCACGGGCTGGTGGCAAAAGGCATATGGGCACTTGACAAATTCATTCCATAAGCTGAAAATACCATAGTCGGTATCGCCATTACCATCGTAATTATGGCAAGAACTTTCATAGCAGTATTAAGATTGTTAGACACCACTGACGCAAAGGTGTTAGACATATGAGATAAAATTTCCGTATTGATTTTCGCCATCTCAATAGCCTGTTTATTTTCGACAAGAGCATCTTCGAGAAGCTCACGGTCTTCTTCAAATTTCGGTATAAAATCCGAACGCATCAGCTTTTCGAGAACGGCTTCATTGGAGCGAAGTCCAACAGAAAAGTAGACAAGAGATTTTTCAAGCCGCATGAGAGAAATAAGCTCACGGTTCTTTTGGAACTTTCCGAATTCCATCTCCGATGAATCAGATTTTTTCTCGATAAGGCGAAGATATAAAAGGAATCTACGTGCTGTTGCGTAAAGTATCTGAAAAACGAACTTCGATTGCTTACCCGGATGGAAATCACGCTCGGTGGCGTTGGCAAAGGAACGAAGTATATGAGTATCTCGGGAGCATACTGTGATTACGCATCCTCCGGCAAGTATTATTCCGAGAGGTATGGTAGTGTAAAGCTCGTTTTCGTTATTTCGCTCTAACGTTGGAATATTTACGAGAATCATTTTGTAATTCTCATCCGATTCTACACGGGAACGCTCATCAAGGTCGAGGGCGGCTTTACAAACTTCCATAGGCAAATCGAATTTAGAAGAAATAAACCGAAGCTCCATGTCATCGGGATCTGTCACCTGTACCCATCCGCCTGCTGAAATCTCCTGACATTCCAAAATTTCATGGTTCTCTTCAACATAGTATTTAATCAAAGCCATCCCTCCTATAAACAAAATTTCCCTACCCTCTAATTATACACGATTTAACTAAGCTTGTCAATAGATTTTTCAAAGGGTTAAACTCCGAATAATTCCTTTTTTGTATTGACACCATTTAAAAAATATGGTATAATTGTACTTACACTGTTATAAACTCACCTTTGACTATTCCCAAAAGGAAAGGATGGAGTCTTATGCCCTCATCACTTCGTAATTTCGCGCTGACTTTTATTATTGCAGCCTTGATTTTCGGTATCTTGGCATATGCCGTTGTGGGGTTTGTTTTTAATACTATGTTTACCTCTGATACCGATGAGCCGGACATCCCCGGCATACAAACCGGAGATTTTGAAAATACCGGTGACGATACCTCGAATGACACCGACAATCCCTATAACCCCGATGAAATAAACGGCGATACCTTTAACATTCTTCTCATCGGAAGCGACCTTCAGCCGGAGCTTTTCGATGACTATGACTACGAAGAGACTTGGACAGGTACGGGCTTTCCCGATAAGCGTAATCGCCAGTGGAGCGCGGACATGATTATAGTTCTGCGCGTTGATAAAGAAAAGGGACAATTCGTCATCTGCCCGATTCCGCGTAACACAAGAGTGCTTGTTGACGGAGAAAACACAAGGATTTGTGATGTAATCTGTACCAAGAGCATCGAGCTTCTGTGCGGAAAGGTTTCCGAGCTTACAGGGCTTCCCATGGACTATTATGTCCACATACCGCTGGGTTCTATCGCGCCTTGTATAGATATTCTCGGCACAATTACTTATACAATCCCTCAAGATATGCACTATGAGGACCCCTATCAAAACCTTGTAATAGACCTGCAAAAGGGTACTCAAACCATGGACGGCGAAAAAGTCTCACAGCTTCTTCGATATGTGGGATATGCAAACGCCGATTCGGGCAGAATCAACACCGCGGTGAATTTTATGAAAGCTTTGATGCAGGAATACCTTTCGGAGAAGCATCTCGGCAACGCCTTGGTGTTGTATTCCGAGCTTAGAAAATATGTGGAAACCGATTTTACAACCGATGATCTCGCAAACAATCTTGATTTGATTTTTTCATACCCTGACTTTGAAACATCTATCTTGAGTTATCCGGGCAATATTCGCGTTTATGGCGGAATTACATATTTTGAGCCCTCCACATCCGCTGCGGCTGAATTGTTTGGACGGCTTGAAAACTGAATCTGTTAAAAATTTTGACGCCCGACAACCAGTCGGGAGGAAAGGACAAATATAATGAAAAACACAGAAAAAACAATGGACAAAATCGTTGCTCTATGCAAAACACGCGGATTCGTATTCCCCGGCAGCGAAATCTACGGCGGTCTTGCAAACTCTTGGGACTACGGCCCCCTCGGAGTTGAGCTGAAGAACAACGTAAAACGTGCATGGTGGAAAAAATTCGTTCAAGAGAACCCTTACAATGTGGGTCTTGATTCAGCTATTCTTATGAACCGTGAGGTTTGGGTGGCATCCGGTCACGTTGCAACCTTTAACGACCCGCTGATTGACTGTAAAGCTTGCAAAATGCGTCACCGTGCCGACAAGCTTGTTGAAGAATATATCCACGAGAATGGCATTGAAGGTGTCAACGTGGAGTCAATGGACGGCGAGGCACTCCTTGCGTACATCCGCGAAAACAAAACCCCCTGCCCCGGTTGCGGTAAATCCGATTTCACCGACATCCGCAAATTCAATCTTATGTTCAAAACTCATCAAGGCGTTACCGAGGACAATGCAAACGAAGTGTATCTCCGTCCCGAAACCGCACAGGGTATTTTCGTAAACTTCAACGCTATTCAGCGTACAACACGCCGTAAGCTTCCTTTTGGCGTTTGCCAGGTGGGAAAATCTTTCCGAAATGAAATTACTCCCGGTAACTTCATCTTCCGTATCCGCGAATTTGAGCAGATGGAGCTTGAATTTTTCTGCAAGCCCGACACAGACCTTGAATGGTTTGAATATTGGAGGGGCTACTGCCATAATTGGCTCAAATCACTTAATGTCAAGGAAGAGAATCTCCGCCTTCGCGACCACGAGCCGGAAGAACTTTCTTTCTACAGTAAAGCCACCACAGACTTTGAGTATCTGTTCCCCTT
>JAZNUF010000259.1:0-2287 GCA_045592185.1 Candidatus Flemingiibacterium sp. | reverse complement strand
AGTTTACGAATCCCACAACCATGACCGTAGTGGCGGAAGACGACTGTACAACCGCAGTCACAGCCAATCCCAAGAAAACGCCTTTTATAGGGTTGTTGGTCATTTTTTCAAGGACACGTTCAAGAGTACCTCCCGCACTTTTTTCAAGTGCGGTACCCATGTAGCTCATACCGAATAAAAAGAGAGCAAGTCCTCCCAAAAGAGATAATATATCAAAAAAATCCATGTGGAAACTTTCCTTTCGCAAATTTATTAATTATCGTTATCAAGATATCCCTATATCAGAGCTTTCAAAAAAAGTAACTTTAATCACAGTTCCGCAGCCGACTTTACTGTCAATCGCAATTTTAGCATGATGCCGTTCAGCAACGTGCTTAACAATAGCAAGTCCCAGGCCTGTACCTCCGGTTTCCTTGGAACGGGATTTATCCACTCGGTAAAATCTTTCAAATACACGGCTTAAGTGCTCATCCGAAATTCCGATTCCCGTATCGGAAACTGTAATTCTTGCGACAGCCGTGCCGAAATTCGCATTTTCTTCGCCGTCTACCGACTCTATAAGAACACGGACTTCTCCGCCATCGCGGTTGTAACGTATACCGTTGTCGATAAGATTATAAATAAGCTCGCTGATTTCTCCGGGAAAAGCCTGGATATAACAGCTTTCGCCCTCCACTTTTATGGTAACCCTTTGCTTTTCTGCGTTCATATCGAGGATATCCTTACATTCAAGGGCAACTGTATATATATCAACAGCCTCAAGGCTGTATCTGTCTGATTCCTCATCAAGACGTGACAGTTTTATTATATCGGATATCAAAGCAAGCATACGGACACTTTCTCGCCGAATCCGCCCCGCAAAAAGAAGCGCATCGTCACCGCTTGCCATCTCAGATTCAATAAGCTCGGCGTAACCAAGGATTGAAGTAAGGGGAGTTTTCAATTCGTGAGAAACATTTGCGGTAAATTCCTGCTTGATTTTGTCGATGGCGTAGCGTTCGGTAACATCAAGAAGAAGCCCGATACGTCCCACCTGTTCAGCATTGGACACCACATGATTGACGTGGAGCTGAAGATGTCTGTCATCAATGGTAAGATTTACAGAGTCAGCACGTTCAATACAGTCGCAAATTTCCGAACTAGCGCATACCGCAGTCATGGGCTTCCCTGCACATTCTTCCTTCGGGATAGAGGTGCCAAGCCAGGAGTAAGCACTGTCGTTGAGCATGATAACCCGTAAATCGTTGTCAAGAATTATAAGTCCCTCGTCCATGTTGTTGATGATGGTGGAAAGACGGTTCTTTTCTTTTTCAACACGGGAAAGCTGGTGTTTAATTTCCTTGTCCTGCGTATGTACCTTTCCCTGCAGGGATTTTAGTAATTCTCCTATATCGTCCCCTCGGAAATCATATTCCGAGGCAAGCTTGTCTATTGGGGCAAAAGCGTGTTTGCTGAAATGGCGGACAACAAGATAAACACTAAAAACAATAGTGGCAAAAAGGCTGCATAAAGCAAGCACCAAACCCCATATATCTAAGTCGGCATATAATAATATAAATGCCGCGACAGTGCATAAAACAGCTGATATTGCCGCAGAAATTATGCCGACAAGTAAAAAACGATTGAAAATTCTTTTTTTCATTTAGTCGCCCAATTTATATCCAACACTTCGAATAGTCTTAATAACACCGCCGGAATCACCTAGTTTTTGCCTCAAAGACTTGATGTGCATATCAACTGTTCTCGATTCACCCTCATAATCGAATCCCCAAACTGCTGAAAGAATCTGTCCTCGACTCATTACGATATTCGCATTTAACATAAGGAATTTTAAAAGCTCGTATTCCTTATATGTGAGGTCAATTTCCATGCCCTCGGCAGTAACCCGTCTTGAGGAACAATCCATACATATACCGCAAAACTTTAAAATTCTGCACTCATCGGATTCTTTTTCGAGCAAATTGGTGCGGCGGAGTAGTGCCTTAACCCTTGAAACAAGCTCCATGATACCGAAGGGCTTTGCAAGGTAATCGTCCGAACCCATGTCAAGTCCACGGACTTTGTCAAGCTCGGTGGTTTTTGCGGTCACCATCATTATTGGAATACGCTTTGTGCGTTCATCGGCACGCAGTCTGCGCAAAATGGCAAGCCCGTCATCGCCGGGAAGCATTATATCGAGCAAAATAAGTTTCGGCAAGGTATCGGCAAGCTCCGAAAACATCGAATTTCCATCAGCAAAGCCACGGACCTCATATCCGCTGTTTTTTAGGGCATAGCCCTCCATTTC
>JAZNUF010000258.1:0-7247 GCA_045592185.1 Candidatus Flemingiibacterium sp. | reverse complement strand
TGGTGCTCAGCTCTTAGGGCATCCATTCTCTCAGCCGATTGATCCTCATCCGTGGTAAAATAGAGATAAAGAGCCTGTATGTTATTCCATTGCCATATTACCGTCCCCACAAGGGCGCAGGCAATACAAATCAGCAATATGTATACAGCTAATCGCAGACCTTTTCTTTTTGTTTTTTTCATGGCTTTACTCCAAAATCGCACCTTCGGTTTCTGCGGCAATCTGCGCCGCAAAGTCCCGTCCCAGCTTCTTCTCGATTTTATTCATGGCTGAAATGAGATTCGGCGGACGAGTTGTTGAATTATGGCAATCGGATACCAGTATGGCGCTCTGTGTAAGAAGCAGCTTCATAGCACGCCGTCTTCCCATAAAACTCCCGAGCTCCATGGCGCTTATCTGAATGGGAAACTCCATTTCTTCAATGGTTTTAAAATGCTTTTTTTCCTGACAGCCGAAATATCGCTCTACGTGGGCAATCATTGGGGTTATTCCCCTCCTGATTTCAAGGCTGTAGAGCTGCCGGAACATTTCGTCATTCCAAGGGGTAAAGGGAAGCTCCACAAGCAGCACCTTCGTACCATGATAGCACAAGCTTTCAATGTCTTGCCAATCCGCCATCCCGGGGGCAAACGCGACCTCCGCGCCCAATATAAGCCGCGGATGCTTCTTCCCCTCAAGAGCTGCCGTAAGCTGCTCCGCGGAGGCACGTCTGCGCTCAAGAAAATCTTCAATATGCTCTCGGTTTCGGTAAAAGTGGGGGGTCAGAGCGACAGTGTCCACGCCCTGCTCCATTTCCATATCAAGCATAGCAAGAGCTTCGTCTATGCTGCCGGCTCCGTCATCCATGCAAGGAAGGATGTGTGTATGCAGGTCATACATGGCGAATTAAGATTTAGGGTTATCAGTTGGTTTTTGGGAAGAGTAGCCGTAGCCATATCCGTAACCGTACTGCCTGTAATAATCGTAACGGCGGTATCTGCCGTATCCTTTGTAATGCTTGTATCGATATTTTCCATAGCCGCTTCCCGTCTCGGATGTAACGCCGTTAAAGGCAAACCCAAGCACGTTTGCTTTAGCGTATGTGAGCTGTTCCATGGCATGAATAACCGCGCCTCGCTCGGAGCTGGAGGCTTTCACAACGAACAGTACTCCATCGCAGTAAGGAGCCAACACAACCGCATCAACAACCATATCAACAGGAGGGCTGTCGATGATTATATAATCATATTTTTCTCTCAAATCTTCAAGGAGCTTCTGCATTTTAGCTGAAGCCAAAAGCTCAGAGGGATTCGGCGGAATATCGCCTGACGTAATTACGTCTATGCCCCGCGAATCATCTTTGATAATAACATCTGTCGGCTGAGAAGTCACAAGCAAATTGCTGACTCCCGCCTCTGCCTTTATATTAAGAAGTCTGGCAAGCTTTGGGCGGCGCAAATCGCAGTCGATAATAACGACCTTCGCATCAGTCTGCCCAAGGGAGATGGCAAGGTTTACGGCTGTAAGAGTCTTTCCCTCGCTTTGCATAGCGGAAGTAACCAAAATCAGTTTACAGCCATCCTTGTCAGGCAAGGCGAAATTGATATTTGTTCTGAGGGTTTTATACGCTTCCCTTAGATAAAAGCTGCTTTTCTGAGAGAGTATGTGTTTTCTGTCTGCCTTAATCTTGCTGATACCGCGAGCTTTTGCGGCATCGTTCTTTTTATACTTTTTATTGTTATCCTTATTGGTTTTATTCTTACTTAAGCTCATAGCTTATACCCGTAATTCTTGCCGATTTAATTTAAATCGCGCAAAACGCTTCCTTTCTTCAAGATACTATCTGTTACACGGTTATTTTGACAGTAAGGATTTATCCTTTACTGTGCCTTTTTGCTAGCATCCGCAGTTTCGCTTTCTTCAGTGTAACCGTAGCTGTTTGTTACAGCAGCAATTTCAAAATCGGGCACACGCCCCAGGATGGGAAGGTCAAACAAGTCCATCAGGTCATTTTCATCCTTTATGCGCGTGTCATTAATACATAAAATCGCAAGAATCACTATTGCAAGTAGCGCACCAACGCCTCCGCCAACCATAGCGTATTTACTGTAGCTGGGGGAATATCTGGATGTCGGAACCTTTGCCGTGTCAATAACACGGGCGGAAGTTCCGTCAATAATCTCTGATATTATCGTAGGTGCCACCTCGGCAGCTACATTTGCGATACGTGCCGCTTCTTCCGGATCTGAATGAGTGACATACATACGGAAGATTTCCGTTTCGTTAAGCTGTTTTGCGGTGATCATTGACGCCAACTCGTCTGCGGTGTATTCCCAGTCCAGTTCCTCGGAGATTTTCTCAAGCACCTGGTCGCTCTTGGCAATGGTAACGTATGTATTTACAAGCCGCTGTGCCGCAGATATATCGGCACTTGACAAATAGTCTTTACTTTCAAGTCCTCTGTCATTGTTGACATAAATGGATATGTCGGCGCGGTAGGTGGGAGTCACGAAGTTCAGCGTAAGCACAAAAGCTACGGCAGCTCCCAAGGCAAAAAACAGAACTATCACCCACCATTTTCGCAGATATGTAAACAGCAACTCCCGCGTATTGATTTCTATTTCAATATTTTTTTCATTGGATATATCCATCATTGGATCCCCTTCATTATCGCACGGTCAAACCGGGTATTTTAAAGCGGCAGTCATATCTGACGCCTTATCTGTATGCAAGCCTTTGCCTTATGATTTCCTCGGCAAAAAGCAGTTACATATTATGATTATATCACAGTTGTACAAAAAAATCAAGATTTATCCCCAAAAAAATCATATTTTTTTGAACCCTATAGGTCAAATACAGGCAAATTTGTGTTTGGAGGCAAATCAAACGATTATTTTTATCCGTTTGGTGCAACCGCAAATACTGTTTTCACAAAATAACGTCAACCAACTTTTGCTTATCTACGTCCACAAGTCCCTTCGTGGTCATTTTTATATGAGGGATAACGGGCAGACTGACAAACTGCATGGTCATAAACAACTCCTGTCCCTCTGGCACTCCCAGCTCGTGAACAGACCGCTTTACCTCCTCGTTTTGCGCCGCCGCAACCTCCGCCGAAGAATCGGTCATAAGCCCCGAAACCTTCAGGGGCATTTCCGCAATCACCTTACCCTCTTTAACGACTACGCATCCGCCGCCAAGGGCAATGATTCGGTTACCCGCCACAGCCATATCCTCGTCATTCATGCCGATTATGATAAGATTATGGGAATCGTGGGAAACGGAAGATGCAATGGCGCCGCACTTAAGACCGGTGCCCTGAATGAACCCAACGCCCCGATGTCCCGTGTGGGAATGTCGCTCGCAGACTGCAATTTTCGCGATGTCGCGGCATAGGTCAACTCCGTTATTCTTGTCAAAATCCACCGTCAAAATCCGTTCCTCCGTAAGGAGCTGATTCTCGATTCGTCCGATAACACGGCAGTCCCTTTCACCCACGGCGTCAATAAAGAAATCCTCCGCCTTAAGCTCGTCCATATGGAATGAGCCGTCAACAACCGCCAAAAGCGATTCGCTTACAGTCGGCGGAGTAAAGGGCAAGGCTTTTCCGCCCTCTGCCACCAACATTCCTCGCTTATACACCTTATCTGCCCTCATGTCGTTGAGGTCGTCAAGTATCACGATATCGGCGGTGTATCCCGGCGCAATGGCTCCCGTCTTTCTGAGTCCGAAGTGCTCCGCCGCCACGATTGTCGCCATCCTTATGGCGGAGATAGGATTCTTCCCGAGCTTCGCCGCCTGCCTTATAATATCGTCAATGTGACCGTTCTCGATTAAGTCCTTTGGGTGCTTGTCATCGGTCACAAGCAGGCACCTGCCTGCCCACGGCTCGTCAAACAGAGGCAGAAGTCCCTCAAGATTTCTCGCCGCCGTACCCTGCCTTATCATCACCCGTTGTCCCTTGCGGATTCGTTCCTTGGCTTCGCCGGAAGACGAGCATTCGTGGTCATCGTATATTCCTGCAGAGATATAGGAGTCAAGGTCATGTCCCGAAAGAAGGGGCGCATGGCCGTTAACCCGAAGCCCACGCTCTTCGGCATCGGCGATTTTTTTCAGCAAATCCCTCTCTCCTGCCAAAATCAGCGGATAGCTCATAACCTCCCCAAGCCCCAAAACTCTCGGATGGTCATAAAGCTCCCTTAAATCCTCGGAACCAAGTACTGCCCCTGCCTCGTCAAAGGGCGTTGCGGGAACGCAGGAGGGAAGCATGAAATAAACGTCAATCGGAAGCTTTTCGCTGGCTTCAAGCATATATTTTATTCCCTGAACTCCGCAGACGTTGGCGATTTCGTGAGGGTCTGCCACAACGGCTGTAGTACCGTGAGCCACCGCGACACGGGCAAATTCCGCAGGAGTGAGCATTGAGCTTTCAATATGAATATGTCCGTCAATGAAGCCGGGGCAAAGCACCTTTCCGCAAACATCCACAACCCGGTCTGCCGATTCATTTTTATAGTCACCAACGCCGATAATCCTGCCGTCACAAACCAAAACGTCCTCGAAAGTACATTCCCCCGTAAATACGTTGACGACTTCACCGTTTTTAAAGAGAGTTTTCATATCTATCCTCCGAAACAAATATAGTATCCTTTAACATAACGCCTGCAACTGTAAAGCCGCAGGCGTTAAAATTGTGTTTTATCTTTCCTCGCGGAAATAAGAGAGTCCGAGAGAAGCCGGGGGTTGATTTTCCCGTTTGTTTCTCATGCTGGTTATAATGAGCACTATTGTTGTAATGACGTATGGAAGCATTTTCAAGAACTCACGCTGTATGGGCGTAACTCCGCTTATGACATATGCCGCAATGTAAAGTGCCGCAAATATAACCGAGCCTATAATACTGATATGGGGTTTCCACAAGGTAAATATAACAAGCGCAATGGAAAGCCATCCAAGAGCCTCTATGGTAGAAGCGTTTTCCCAACTTCCCTTAATGTAGTCCATAATATAAAACAGTCCGCCGATTCCGGCAATTCCGCTTCCAATGAATATTGCGCCGTACTTATATGCCGTAACATTAATACCCGCTGCATCCGCGGTGGCAGGGTTTTCGCCCACTGCACGAAGGTGCAGTCCAAGGCGAGTCTTTTTCAGTATAAAGGCACATATAAGCGCCACAACCACTCCAAGGTAAACAAGCACACCGTGGGACAGGAAAATTTCTCCGAACCAGCCAAGCTTGTCCGCAAAAGGAAAGCCTTTTGAAATTAATTTTCCTGCGGGCTCAAAATGCGTTCGGTCCACGTATGTGTCCATGATAAACTGTGTAAATCCGGTACCGAAAATCGTAACCGCAAGACCGGTGATGTTTTGATTGCAGCGCAAAGTGACCGTCAAGAATCCGTAGATTCCCCCAAGAGAAGCTGCAAATATAAACGCAAGAAAAACGGAAATGAGGACAAGCCCTATCCACGATGCCTTATCGGGGCTTTCAAGGGAGTTCATATATAATGATACGCCAAGGCAGCCACCGGCAGTTCCTGCGCACATGATTCCCGGAATACCCAAATTAAGATGTCCGGCTTTTTCCGTAAGGATTTCTCCTACACAGCCAAAAAGGAAGACCGTGGCAAGGGCAATCGCACCAACCAAAAATGTTATTATCATTTTTCTTCCTCCTTCTGCATGACGTGTTTTTCTCTCTTTTGGAATACAACACGGTACGTAATGAAGAACGAACAAGCAATAACACAGAAATAAATGAGTCCTATAACAAGATTGGCTATTGCATCATTGGTAAACTGAAAATCCTGCCGCACTTGAAGCATCCCTTTTGAAATAAAGGAAATAAACAAGCAGGTAAGCAGCATTATAAGGGGGTTAAAGTTGGCAAGCCAAGCTGTCATAATCCCTGTAAAGCCCATGTTGTTTGCATAGCTTGCATCCACAGAATGATGAACGGCTCCGCCAATGAAAAATCCCACAAGACCGCACACTGCGCCGGAAAGTATCATCGTGCGGATAATAACCTTTTTCACGTTTATTCCAATATATTTCGCGGTGTTTTGGCTTTCTCCCACGACAGCAATTTCATAGCCCTGCTTGCTGAATTTGAGATATATGTACATGAATGCGCAAAGCACCAAAAATACTATGATTGTGAGAAAATATTGATTGAAAACCTCGGGAACGTGCCCATGGGGAAGGGGATTCAGCACGCCCGAGCCGGTCTTTACCCAAGCGTTGATACAAACCATGACAAGTCCTTGGGCTATATAGTTTAACATCAGGGTAAAAAGGGATTCGTTCGTGTTGAAAAACGCCTTAAAAATTGCAGGGAGCAGTGCCCAAACAGCACCGGCAAGCAAACTCGCTATCAGCATAATTATAATAACAGCCCAATCGGGAAGCTTGCCACCGAGATAATACATACACGCTACCGTTGAAAGACAGCCTATGAGCACCTGCCCGTTTCCGCCGAGATTCCAGAATTTCATTTTGAATGCAGGCACCAATGCAAGAGATACGCCCAAAAGAAGGGAGGTATCACGTGCCAACAGCCATATTTTTCTGCCCGAAGAAAATGCTCCCGAAAACATCGCTTCAAAGTACGATATGGGATTTCCGTTTTCGGAAAACACCGTACAAACAAGGCTGCTTAAAAACAAACCACCAATCAGCGCAATGGCGTAAATAAGGGCTTTTCTGCCGAAGGTGAGATTGTCCCGTTTTACAATGTGAAAAAGCGGTTCCTTGTGTTTTTTATCAATCTGCGCCATTATTCACCGCCTCCTTGCTCTTTTTCTTCGTCCACGGTGGATTTTACCATCATAAGACCGATTTCATCTTTTGTTGTGCTTCTGGCATCCACGATGCCTGCTACTTTTCCTGCGCGCATAACTAAAATACGGTCGCACAATTCAAGCAGAACGTCAAGGTCTTCTCCCACAAAGATGACCGCTACGCCGTTTTTCTTCTGCTGATTAAGCAGATTGTAAATCATGTAGGACGAATTTATGTCAAGTCCTCGAACAGGATATGCAGCCATCAAAACCGTAGGTGCAGCGGCAATTTCGCGTCCTACCAACACCTTTTGAACATTTCCTCCGGAAAGCTTACGCACTGCCGTTGTCGATGAAGGGGTGGAAATCTGTAAGCTTTTGATAATCTCCGATGCCAAATCCGCAGGAGCTTTTCGGTCAACAAAAACCGAATTTCCGCGTCTGTAGCTGCGAAGCATCATATTATCAGTAATATCCATGTTTCCG
>JAZNUF010000257.1:0-4692 GCA_045592185.1 Candidatus Flemingiibacterium sp. | reverse complement strand
AAAGCTTTGCAAGTCTTTCCTGAAGCTTCTCGCGGTCAAAATCAGAGGTAGTGGTTTCAATAGCGTTCTTAATCTGACCGATTCTTGCTTTGATGTCATCAGCGGAGCCTGCACCGCCAACGATGATGGTGTTCTCCTTGTTGACCTTAATCTGTCTTGCACGGCCAAGCTGTGCAATCTGAGTATCCTTAAGCTCAAGACCAAGCTCATCGGAAATCACCTCGCCGCCCGTAAGGGTTGCGATATCCTTAAGCATTTCTTTTCTTCTGTCGCCAAAGCCGGGAGCCTTAACCGCTACGCATACGAATGTTCCGCGAAGCTTATTAAGAACGAGAGTGGTAAGAGCCTCGCCCTCTACATCCTCTGCGATGATAAGGAGCTTCTTGCCTGCCTGAACAATCTGTTCGAGGAGAGGGAGAATTTCCTGAATATTGGAAATCTTCTTTTCGGTGATAAGGATAAGCGCATCGTCAATAACCGCTTCCATCTTATCTGTATCGGTTGCCATATAGGGAGAGAGATATCCGCGGTCAAACTGCATACCCTCAACAACCTCGCAGTAGGTTTCTGCAGACTTGGATTCCTCAACGGTAATAACTCCGTCAGCACTTACTTTTTCCATAGCATCTGCAATAAGATTACCAATAACCTCATCGCCTGCAGAGATAGTACCTACACGGGCGATGTCAGCAGTACCGTTAACCTTCTTTGAGTTGGCGGTAAGTCCGGAAACTGCTCTTTCAACCGCCTTCTGAATACCCTTGCGGATAACGATGGGGTTAGCGCCTGCAGTTACATTCTTCATGCCCTCAGTGATGAACGCCTGAGCAAGAAGTGTCGCGGTGGTTGTACCGTCACCCGCTGCATCGTTGGTCTTTGTTGCAACTTCACGAACAAGCTGTGCACCCATATTCTCGGCTGCATCCTCAAGCTCAATTTCCTTAGCGATGGTAACGCCGTCATTGGTGATGAGGGGCGCACCGAATTTCTTGTCAAGAACTACGTTTCTTCCCTTGGGACCGAGGGTAATCTTAACAGTATTTGCAAGCTTATCAACACCGGCTAAAAGTGCGTTTCTTGCTTCAATTCCGTAAATAATGTTCTTTGCCATTTTAATTCACGTTCCTTTCAAAAATAATCATTTGGTGACAAGTTTTCAGCAATTCATTGCTGCTTTATTCAACAACACCGAGAATGTCGCTCTGACGAACGATAATGTACTCGGTGCCGTCACACTTAACCTCGGTGCCGGAATACTTGCTTGTAATAACCTTCTGTCCTACAGAAACGGTCATTACCACCTCTTTGCCGTCAACAAGTCCGCCCGGACCTACTGCAACAACCTCGGCGATTTGCGGCTTTTCCTTTGCCGCACCTGCGAGAATGATACCACTCTTAGTGGTTTCCTCTGCTTCTACCATTTTAACGACAACTCTGTCGCAAAGCGGTTTAATAGTCATGTTCATTTCCTCCTATAAATTTGAGCCGTATTGACGGCTGTTTATTCTGTGCTTTTAGCACTCACGCGCTTTGAGTGCTAACGTACAATTACATTGTACATCTATCGGCGCAAAAAATCAAGTGTTTTTTCCATAGTTTACAGTTATTTAACAACTTATTTTCATCTGTACAAGTCGGTGCAGAAGTTCTTTTTAAAAAGTTTTGTCAGGCGAACATTCGGAGTGCTAAATTATTTAAAATAATGTTCTCATGTTTCACCACACGTCATATAATTTATGGTAACAGCACAGGCAAATATTCCGCCGCTGCAAAATAACCGTCAAAGGTGGCTTTATGGGTAACATTGTTGACTTCTTAAATACATATATTTTCGGTCCGGGGCTCTCCGTAATCCTTTTTATATGCGGTATTTTTCTCTGCTTTTATCTGCGCTTTTTCTTTCTGCGCAAGCCGAAAAAAATGCTCGCCGCCCTTAAAGTTCCCCCCTCCTCGGGAATGTCCGCCCTCAAGGCTATGTTGGTTGCTCTTGCAGGAACTCTGGGCGTAGGCAATATTGCAGGGGTAGCCTCGGCAATTTCCATCGGCGGTGCAGGTGCCGTATTCTGGATGCTTGTAAGCTCCTTTGCCGCAATCCCCGTGAAATACGCTGAAATTGTCCTTGCAAGGCATCATCGCCGCCTTGGAGATGATGGCAAGTATCACGGCGGTGCTTTTTGCTACATTCGTGACCTGGGGGGAAAATTTGCTCCTGTCCTCGCCATGGGCTTCGCCGTTTTATGTGTGACGGCTTCCCTTTCCATGGGCTGTACTCTGCAGGCAAATGCCCTCGCCGTATCGGCAAATAAGGCTCTTGGCGTCCCTCCCATTGCCGTGGGAATCATTCTTGCCCTCGTCACTCTTTTCGTGGCGGCAGGGGGGCTTAGCCGTATTTCATTTATCACCTCCAAGCTGATTCCCCTTATGAGTATCGTCTACATTGTCATGTCTGCATACATAATTCTCTCAAGCCTCACCATGTGCGGCGATATACTCAAAGACATCATAGCCTCAGCCTTCTCACCTCTGGCGGTTGGCGGTGGAGTCGTTGGCGTCATAACAAGCCGAGCCATGCGCATGGGAGTAACCCGCGGAATCGTTTCAAACGAAGCAGGCTGCGGTACCGCCCCCATCGCTCACTGCGAATCGGATGTAAAGTACCCTGCCGTTCAAGGGGTATGGGGAATTATCGAGGTGGTCATCGACACGCCCATTATGTGCACCTTGACCGCGCTTGTGGTGCTAATCGGTGAAAGGGCGGGCGTTTCCCTCCTTTCTGACGGAATGACCATAGCCGTGGATTCTTTCTGCGCCTTCATTCCCTTTTCCGAATATATAATTTGTGCCGCCATCATGGTTTTTGCTTTTTGCACCATTATATGCTGGTTTTTTTATGGAGCTGAAAGTCTCAGATACATAAATAAAAAAGGAGAAAAATGGGTAAAATATGCCTATCTTATAGCATATGCTGTATGCACATTGCTGGGTTCCGTTGGCGCAAGCGATTTCTTGTGGGGAATGTCAGACTTGACCATAAGTATTATGACCGCCCTGAACATTGTTATCTTGCTCCTTTATCGAAAACAGATAAAAGCAGAAACGGAAAAATATTTCTTTAAGTAAGCGTACCTATCGCCTGTTATTACCTTCCATTTTATTCCTTTACACAACATTTTAAGGATAGGGAGAGTAATATTTATACATATTACTCTCTTGACAGAATCCTTGTAAAATGGTATAATAATATGAAAAGCTAAGATAGTGGCAAGCTGCGGAAAATCAACCCGGGCTCCACACATAATGGAGGTATATATATGCAGAAAAAGCCGGTGTTCCTGATTCTTGAAAACGGAATGACTTTCTCCGGTAAGTCCTTCGGCCACGAAGCTCCAACCGTTGGCGAACTCGTTTTTACAACATCCATGACAGGTTATATGTCAACCCTTACCGATTCGGGATATGCGGGACAGCTTGTTGTTCAAACTTTCCCTATGCTCGGTAACTATGGTATTGTTTCCGAAGAGTGCGAGAGCAAAGGTGTTTCTCTTCGTGCCTATATTGTAAGAGAATTGTGTCAAGAGCCTTCCAATTTCAGATGCGAGGGTGCTCTTGACGTTTTTTTGAATAAAAACAAAATAGTGGGTGTTTCCGGTATTGACACGCGAAAATTAACCCGAATCCTGCGTGATAACGGCTCCATGATGGCGAAAATCACCTACGAAATGCCCAAAGACATTGAAGCTGTAAAAGCAGAGCTTAAGTCTCATAAAGAGCCTTCTCATATCGCCTCTGTAACCTGCAAGGAGATTACAGTTTCCACCCCCGATACCGTCACCCACCGCACGGTGCTTTGGGACTTTGGCGCGGCGGACTCTATAAAAAGCGCACTGCTTTCCAGAGGATGCGAGGTAATCACCGTTCCTGCCGATACAAAGGCCGAAACGATTCTTTCCTATAAGCCCGATGGAATTGTCCTTTCAAACGGTCCCGGATGCCCCTGCCAGAACGGCGATATCGCCTCGGAGGTGGCAAAGGCAGCCGAAAGTAAGCTTCCCATGCTCGGTATCTGCCTCGGTCATCTTATGCTTGCGGCATCGCAGGGCGCAAAGTGTGTGAAGCTTCCTCACGGTCACCGCGGCGGAATGCCTGCCATCAGACTTACCGACAAAAAGGTCTTCATCACATCTCATAATCAGGGCTATACCCTTGATGAAAAAACACTTCCGAAGGGCATCATACCTGCCTATAAAAACGGAAATGACGGTACGATTGAGGGAGTCGAATACAAGGATATCAACGCCCTTTCAGTACAGTTCCGTCCCTCGGCAGCGGGCGGCCCCAATGCCACCGATTTTATTTACGATGAATTCATCGGCATGATGAAATAAGCAGATAGGAGGATAATTATGCCACTTAGAAATGATATAAAAAAAGTAATGGTAATCGGCTCAGGTCCGATTGTTATCGGTCAGGCAGCGGAATTTGACTACGCCGGAACGCAGGCTTGCCGTGCTCTTAAAGAGGACGCTCTTGAAGTCGTCCTCGCAAACTCCAACCCTGCAACCATCATGACCGATAACGCCATGGCAGACGCGGTCTACATCGAGCCGCTGACCCTCACCACCATCAAGCGTATAATCGAAAAAGAACGTCCCGACAGCCTTCTTTCGCCCCTCGGCGGTCAGACGGGACTCC
>JAZNUF010000256.1:0-12152 GCA_045592185.1 Candidatus Flemingiibacterium sp. | reverse complement strand
CTATACACTTGACGAGGAATACGCCGCAAAGCTGGCGGCAAGCGGTTATGCCGAGGACAGCGCGGAATATGCCGCTCTCCGTACACAGCTTATCTACGAGATGTGGAACAACAAAATTGTCAATGAGCCCTACGAGCCCGGCTCTACCTTTAAAATTATCACCTCAGCCATTGCCCTTGAGGAGGGATTGGTTTCGGTAAATGACCCGTTCTACTGCAGCGGAAGTTACCGTGTGGAGGGTTATTCAAAGCCCATTCCCTGCCACCGTGCAGGAGGACACGGTGCTGTCACCTTCGCCAGAGGACTTCAGCAGTCTTGCAACCCTCTTATGATGAATACCATTGAAAAAATCGGCCTTGAAACCTTTTACAAGTATTTTGAAGCCTTGGGCTACACCTCAAAAACCGGCGTGGATTTAACGGGCGAAGCTTACGGAAGCTATCATGAGATGAAAAATATGCACTCCGTTGAGCTTGCGGTTTATTCCTTCGGACAGACCTTTAAGGCGACCCCCCTGCAGCAGCTTGCTGCCATTTGTACTGTTGCTAACGGAGGATATCTCGTTACCCCTCATGTAGTCGAAAAAATGATTGATGATGACGGAAATGTGCTGAGCGTATACGAGGAGGAAAAAAAGGTTCAGATTTTCTCCACCGAAACCTGCGAAACCATAACGGCTATTCTTGCCGAGGGCGTAGCTACTGACGGCGGCGCGAAGAATGCCTATACCAAGGGCTACAGTGTCGCCGCAAAAACAGGTACATCTCAGAAGCAGGATAAATACGTTTATTACGATGCTGAGGGCAATATAGTCAGCGCAGAGGACGAATGGGTTAGAAATGAGCGTCCTTACCGAATCGGTTCTACCGTTGCTTATGCTCCTGCCGATGACCCGCAGATTGCGGTTATCATCATCGTTGATGAACCGTCCCCCTCAGCTGGAGGAAGCTTCGGAAGCATCGTTGCGGCACCGTATATTTCAAACTTTCTCTCTGCTGCCCTTCCGTATCTTGGATATGAGCCCCAGTATACGGAGGAGGAGCTTGCAAAGCAGGATGTGGGTATTACCGATTTGACCGGACTTTCCGTAGAAGATGCAACCCTCTATATAACCAATAGAAAGATTAAGTTTAAGGTAATCGGCGATGGCAACGTGGTAACGGCTCAAAGCCCCGTTGGCGGAAGCAGACTATCTCTTGACAACGGCGTGGTTTACCTATACACCGGTGACGAGGAGGTCACCAATACCGTTACCGTTCCGGATGTAATCGGACAGACGGCAAACGCCTGCAACAAGCTTCTTATAAATTCAAAGCTGAATATAAAAATCGAAGGTGCCACGAACTATAATGTAGGTACGGGCGCGCAGGTTATTTCTCAATCGCCGGCGGCAGGAGAGGTGGTTGCTCCCGGAACCATTGTGACGGTGGAATTCCGTTACCTTGACGGCACGGACTGATGTCATAAACCATCCCCTCTCAGCGTAAATATCATAACATAATGATATAACGCGGAGGGTGATGCAAGTGGCAACAATTAGAGAACTTACAAGAAAAATCGAAATTACGGGAACAAATCTTAAGAGCCTTGATATTACGTGCGGCAGACTTCGCTGCGATTCCTTAAAATGCGAGCCGGGGGACACTTTTGTGGCTCTTTGCGGCGGACGGGTGGACGGACACGACTTTATTTCTACCGCCGTTTCCCACGGGGCGAAGCTTATCGTCTGCGAGCGAATAAACGAGTATCTCAGCTCTCACCCGGAAATTTCGTATATTACGGTAAAAAACACACGGCTTGCCCTGTCCCATATGTGGAATGAGCTTTGCCACCGCCCCTCAGACCGGCTTATTTTGGTAGCCGTGACTGGAACTAACGGCAAAACCTCTACCACGTATTTCCTGCGTCAGATATTCAAGGAAGCAGGGTATGTAACGGGAGTTATCGGCACGGTAATCTGCCATATAGGCGATAAAACGGCGGTCTTGTCCGATTCCTCCGAATCCTCGGTAAATTCAATGACCACACCCGAACCGGAAAAGCTTTATCCCCTGCTTGAAAGGATGGCTGACGATGGAGTTGAGGTTGTGTTCATGGAAGCCTCCTCCCATGCGCTTTCCCAATACAGACTTGACCCTCTTTGCTTTACGGTGGGAATATTCACGGGACTTACCCATGAGCACCTTGACTATCACGGAGATATGGAAGAATATTATCAAGCCAAAAAACGGCTATTCTCCCTATGCGGAGTTGCTCTGATAAATGGCGACAGTGAGTATGCCGAAAGGCTTGCACGAGAAATTCCCGTTCCATCGGTCACTTACTCCTTATCGAAAAAAGATGCACCCTATTTTGCCGCAGACGGCGATTATGATAATATTGACGGAATATCCTACAGCTTTTACGACAAGAATGAAAGTAACAGATTAAGCTGCCCCGTGTCGGGACGATTCATGGCGGCGAACACCTTAGCGGCGGCAAGCTGTGCAAGGCTGTTTGCAATTAAGCCGCAGGTTATTGCCAAAGCCCTTGCGAATTGCCCTCAGATTGCGGGACGAATGGAACGGCTCCCCATCGGAAATGACATGGATTTCACCGTTTTCATAGATTACGCTCATACCCCCGATGCCTTGGAGGGAGCACTGCGTACTCTTCGCAGATTTAAAAAACGGAATGGCAGACTTGTGGTGCTGTTTGGCTGCGGAGGCAACCGCGACCGCACAAAGCGGCCCATAATGGCAAGAGTTGCCACAACCGAAGCTGACCTGACGATAATCACAGGCGATAATTGCCGCAGAGAAAACCCTCGCGCCATCATTTACGATATTCTTCGAGGCGCGGCAGAGGGGGCGGACTGTAAGGTCATCGAAAAGCGGGAAAAGGCAATCAGATGGGTAATAGAAAATCACCAACCCGATGACATAATCCTCCTTGCGGGAAAAGGACACGAGGACTATGAAATAGACGGCGGCGGCAAGCACCCCTTTTCCGAAAGGGAAATCGTACTTTCAGCAGTTGAGGCTCTAAGACAGAAAAGAAATTAAAAAAGACGGAAGGAATGGAGAAATGGGAATCAAATATAAAGAAGCCATTTTTGATACACAGGAGCTTGCGGCTATTCTCGGAGTTCCCACCGATGTTCGCTATGATATAACGTCAATCGTCACCGATTCAAGAGAAGCAGAATCGGGCGCGTTGTTTATTGCCATTAAGGGCGAACGCTTTGACGGACACGACTATATAGAACAGGCTCTTCAGAGAGGAGCTGTGGCGGTTATTGCCGAGAGGATTCCCAATTTGCAGGATGATGAGCTTTCCGGGCGAATATTTGTTACGGAAAATTCTCTCGAAGCCTTCGGCAAGGTGGCGAAAGCCTACAAGGACAGAATACATCCCAGAACAATCGCGGTTACGGGAAGCGTTGGCAAAACGACCACAAAAGAATTCATCTACGCCGTGGCAAACGCCAAATACTCCGCCCATAAAACCACGGGAAACTTCAACAACGAAATCGGTCTGCCCCTGTCAATACTCGATATGCCCGAAACTACGCAGACCTGCGTCTTGGAGCTTGGAATGAGCGCGGCGGGAGAAATCTCCCGTATGACGAAAATCGCCCGTCCCGATATCGCGGTAATCACCAATATCGGAAATTCCCATGTAGAAAATCTGGGCTCAAGGGAGAACATCTGTAAAGCAAAGCTTGAAATTACAGAGGGGGTTGGCGAGGACGGGTACGTTATTCTCAATGCCGATGAGCCTATGCTTTTCGCTCAAAAGGGAAAGCTTAGGCAGAATATAATTTTCGTTTCTCTGCAAAATCCTCTTGCGGACTACCGTGCCCTTAATATCCGCGAATACGATGACAGTACAGAGTTTGACCTGGTTGCCTGCGGACGGGTGGTGACCAATATAAGAATCCCCACCATAGGGCGGCATAACGTATATGACGCAACCTATGCTTTTGCGGTGGGAGTCCTTCTCGGTATGACCGATAGAGAAATCGAGCTTGGATTAATGGCGTTCAAAAATACGGGCATGAGGCAGAATATTTATGAATACGGCGGAATCACCATCATAGAGGATTGCTACAACGCAGGTCCTGAGTCCATGAAAGCGGCGGTGGAGGTTTTGGCGGGACTGGGCGAAAAGAACGGCGGTAAGACAATAGCCGTTCTCGGAGATATGCGTGAGCTTGGTAACTTTTCAAAGCAGCTCCATATGGAGGTGGGAACGCTGGTGGCGTCAAGGCATATATCACAGCTTGTAACCTACGGAAAAGAGGCGGCAAATATCGCTCTCGGCGCAATAAACCACGCCTTAAATCCCGAAAACATCAGTATAAACACCAATACGGAGACTCCCGAGGTTACGGCAAATGCCGTTTATGAATTGGCAGCTCCCGGTGACGTGGTGCTCTTTAAAGCCAGCCGTGCGGTGAAGCTTGAGTGCGTAATCGAGGAGCTTAAAAGGTTAATTGATGCCGATATGAATAATTTGACGGAAAGGTGATTTACTATGATAGGTTATTTTATATTTGCACTTGCGGCTACGTTTGTTTTGAGCGCGGTTTTTGCAAGAGTGCTCATCCCGAAGCTTAAAAGCATGAAGATGGGACAGCAGATACTTGACATCGGCCCTCGCTGGCACAAAAGCAAAGAGGGAACCCCCACTATGGGCGGACTCAGCTTTATTATTGCCTCGCTGATTGTATTTTTGGCGGCGGTAGTGATTATGTGCATGAAAGAGCAGACAGAGGGGATATTCCGGCTGTGTGCGGTAATGCTGTTTGCCGCGGCAAACGGCGCAATAGGTGTGGTGGATGACCTGACTAAGTTTAAAAATCACCGCAACGAGGGACTTACAGCGTCACAGAAATATCTTTTGCAGCTTATCTCCGCGGGCCTTTTCCTTGCGGCTTTTAAGCTCACCGGAAATATAACCACCGAGCTTAAAATCCCCTTTTTCGATGTTTCCCTTGAGCTTGGCGTTTTTTATTACGTCATTTCGATTTTGCTCATTACGGGTATTGTAAACAGCGTAAATCTCACTGATGGCATTGACGGTCTTGCAAGCAGCGTTACCCTTGCTGTGGGAGGATTTTTCGCGGTGGCCGCCTTCTCCATAGCATCCCTTTCTACGGCGATTTTGTCGGGAATTATGATGGGTGCTTGCCTTGGTTTCCTTGTGTATAATTTCTACCCTGCCAGGGTATTTATGGGCGACACCGGCTCACTTTTTCTCGGAGGGCTTGCCGTTGGCGCGGCGTATTTGGTGGATAATCCGCTGATAATCGTCATTGTGGGCATTGTCTACATAGCCGAGGCTTTGTCGGTGATGATTCAGGTGGGCGTATACAAGCTTACAAAAAAGCGTTTTTTCAAGATGGCGCCCATACATCATCATTTTGAAAGATGCGGTTGGTCAGAGCTTAAAATCGTTGGGGTTTTCTCGCTGGTGACGGTAATCGCAGGAGTAATAGCGTATCTTGGACTGTAAGTGCGAAATATAAGACATTCGGAAAGGAGGAGAATCATTATGCAAAACGGTAACCGTAACCAAAATAACAGACCTGCCCGTCCTCAAAACGGCAGAAACACTACGGTAAAAGCTCCGCATAACAAGGGCGGAGTTGTGACCGATAACGCACCTAAACCCGCTGTCAGACAACCCTACCGTGCACCTGTAGCTACGGCCAAAAAAGAAATAACCATGGAAATTTCAAGACCGAAGGGAAGGGCTGTTGTTCCACAAAAGAAAACCGAAGGAATGATGGCTTGGTTAAAAAGAGCCTTTGCCGTTGACAAAAAGGTAATCGAAACGCGGGATTTGGTTCGTGAAAAGGGAAGCTTTGACTATGTTTTTCTTGTGATTGTTCTGATTCTTCTCGCTTTTGGAACAGTGATGGTTTATTCTGCCAGCTACGCCTATTCCAAGAATGAATACAACGACAGCTACTACATAATTTTCAGACAGTTCATCTTTATTTTTGTAGGATTTATCGGTATGGGAATTGCTATGTTCATTCCCCCGGAGCTTTATAAAAAAGGGTCTGTTTGGTATTATGCAGGCTGCTTTTTGGCGCTTTGCCTCGTACCCATTATCGGTGAAAGCCACGGCGGTGCGAAAAGATGGATTAACATCGGATTTACCGAAATTCAGCCCTCTGAGTTCATGAAGCTGGGACTGGTTATGCTGCTTGCCTGGTATGTTGACCGATATTTTGAAAGAATCAGCGACCGGACGAATATGATTCGTTCATCCTTCTTCGGAGCGTTTACTCCCCTTGTGATTACGGGAATTACCTGCCTTTTGGTGCTTATCGAAAAGCACCTTTCGGGTACAATTATCATGGCGATGATTGGCGTTATAATCATATTTGCCAGCGGCGCGCCTCTCAGACTTTTGACGATTCTCGGTGGTACGGGTGCTGTCGGACTTGTGATTTTCAGCCTTTTGACGGGTTACACCAAGCGGAGAATTGATATTTGGCTTCATCCCGAAAGCGACCCCATGGACGCGGGATATCAGACCTTGCAAGGACTTTATGCAATCGGCTCCGGCGGAATATTCGGCACGGGCCTCGGAAACGGAACTCAGAAGCACGGCTTCGTTTCTCAGCCACAGAACGACTTCATTTTTACTATCATCTGTGAGGAGCTTGGATTTATTGGCGCCATAGCAGTTATTCTTTTGTTTGCCATCTTTGTGTGGCGCGGAATTATCATCGCCATGAAGGCTCCCGATGTGTATTCATCTCTGCTTGTCATGGGAATTGTAGGCAAGGTTGCAATTCAGAGTTTACTTAACATTGCCGTTGTTACCAATTCCATTCCCAATACGGGAATCTCTCTGCCGTTTTTCTCCTATGGAGGCTCGTCACTGTGCGTATTAATGGTGGAAATGGGAATAGTCTTGTCCATATCCCGATTCTCAAGACAGCAGAAATAAACTGAGCGTTAAGAAAGGACACGAAAAGGTGAAAGTATTGATGACCGGCGGCGGTACGGGAGGACACGTAAATCCCGCAATCGCTATCGCCAACAGTATAAAAGAGAATCATCCCCGGGCGGTGATTGAGTTCGTGGGCACTTCCCGCGGAATCGAGAACAAGCTTGTTCCCAAGGAGGGCTATAAGCTGCACCATGTGGAGGTGCAGGGCTTTAAGCGGAAGCTTTCTCCGTACAACATCAAATCTGCATGGCTTGCCTTTACTTCTCCCATGAAGGCTAAGAAGCTAATCCGCGAATTTAAGCCGGATCTGGTTGTGGGAACGGGCGGTTATGTCTGCTGGCCCCTTTTAAAGGCGGCGGCATCCATGGGAATACCCACGGCGATTCACGAATCAAATGCCATTCCGGGAGTGGCGGTGCGTATGCTCGCAAAATACGTAGACAGAATTTATGTAAATTTTGATGCCACCGCCCATGCGCTGGGAGAGGGATACCGAGAAAAGATTCTCAAGGTAGGGAACCCCATAAAGCCCGAATTCTCGGAGCTTGACTACAAGAAAGCCAGAGAAAAATTGGGCATAGACGGGAAATACGAAAGCTTTTTGCTGTCCTGCGGCGGCAGTATGGGGGCGGAGAAGGTCAACGATGAAATGCTTGACTTTATGCGTGACTATACCGCAAGCCATCCCGAGCTTTTGCACATTCACGGCACGGGCTCAATCGAATACGAGGCGGCGATGGCAAAAGCTAAGGAATACGATCTCCTCGGCAAAGAAAACATACAGATAAAAGAATATATATACGATATGCCCACATTGATGGCGGCGGCGGATGTGGTTGTGAGCCGTGCAGGGGCAATGACTCTGTCCGAGCTTGCGGCACTGAAAAAATGCTGCCTTTTGATTCCCTCGCCCCACGTTACGGACAATCATCAGTACAAGAATGCGAAAGTGCTTGCACAAGCAGGGGCGGCTATGCTTTTTGAGGAGAAAGAGCTGGTGCCGGGGGTTGCGTGCAAGGCTTTATCGAAGCTCATATCCGATAAAAACGCGCGGGCGAAAATGTCCGAAAATATATGGAAATTTGCCTTGCCCGATGCAAACAGAAGCATCTATCTTGACCTTATGGAGCTTATAAAAACCGGGCGTCCTTCTGCAAAAGGGTGAGGTCGCCTCACCGCTGTTTTTATAAAATTTTTGGGGATATTGCCGAAAATACGCAACCTGAATAGTATTTATCCTATAAATCCTCATAAATCCCTTGACTTTTCAGGCGTGTGTGTGTTATAATATATTATAAACACATTGCTTTGACGCCGCTTCGTGACTGCAGCGGCAGATAATCAGTGTTTTTATGAAACTCAACATCGGTATTCACGGGGGCAGCAGCATGAGTCGAACCAATATGCACCGAGAAAGCAGATTCTTTACCGGTGACGAGCGAGAGCTTCAGGAAATAAAGAGTAAGGAAAGCCTGCAGAAGTTTATACGACACAAGAAGAATCGCAAACGCCTGTCAAAGTTCGGACAACTGGTGATTTTCGGGGCTCTTGCGGTGATTTTCTTAATTGTTTGCCTTGCGGTATTCTTCAGAATAGATACCGTTGAAGTGGTCGGCACAAGCAGATACACAAAAGATGACATTTTAGCACTTACGGATATCCGCGAGGGATTAAGTCTTTACGAGGTTTCGGACAAGAATCTTGAAGGCCTTGTGGGACGGCTTGCCTACATAAAGGAAGCAAATGTAGTAAGGCGGCTTCCGAATACGCTCGTTATCAGCTTGATGGAAGTTGAGCCGAGATATGTGTGTCGGCTGTACGGAGAATATTTTGTGCTTTCAAGTGAGCTTTTTGTTTTAGAAAGATGCTTTACCGATGAGGGCTTTTCGGAGCTGGGACTTGTGGAGCTTTTGCTTCCGTCCGTGGACTGTGCTGTCGTTGGCAAAGAGCTTGAGTTTTCCGAGGAAATTTCGGACAAGTATGTCAGGGCATACCTTGATGCTCTTGACTCGGGGCGTATGTATGAATATGCCACTGCCTTTGACCTAAGGGACAGATTTTCATTAGGTATGATTGCAAAGGATACATACCTTGTGGACTTGGGTAACGGCGATGAGCTTGCCACTAAGCTGACGGTTGTGGCAGGGATGCTTGAAAGTCAGGTTTTCGCAGACGGCGTGTCTGCAACCATAGACGCAAATGACCCGACACAGTGTGCGGTTATCAAAAATCCCGGCTTGGAAATTAAGTTTGAAGATAAAAAATTGGCGTAATTATGCCCCAATCGTAAAAAAATATTTAATTTTTTTAAAATCTATTGCAAATACCCGAAAATAATATTATCATAATAGTATGTGTTTAGTTTATTTATTGTGTCTTGATAAATTAGGATATACAAATTTTAGGAGGATATTGAAATGGCATATGAGCTCGACAACTCCCTCGGCAATGTTAATATAAAGGTTATCGGTGTCGGCGGCGGCGGAAATAACGCTGTCAACCGTATGGTTGATGCCAATATACCCGGCGTGGAGTTTATCGCAATTAACACAGACAGACAGGCGCTGGCACGCTCTAAGGCGGTTACAAAAATAGATATCGGAGAAAAGATTACAAAAGGCCGTGGTGCAGGCGCAAATCCTGAGGTTGGCGCAAGAGCTGCCGAGGAATCCATCGAAGAGATAAAGAAAATTCTCGAGGGAGCGCATATGGTGTTCGTCACCGCAGGTATGGGCGGCGGAACAGGTACAGGTGCAGCTCCTATCGTTGCAAAGCTTGCTCGTGATATGGGCATACTTACCGTGGGCGTTGTTACCAAGCCCTTCGGCTTTGAAGGTAAGGTAAGAATGACTCAGGCTGAGGACGGTATAAAGAACCTTATTGATGTTGTTGACTCCCTTATCATTGTTCCTAACGAAAGACTTAAGCAGGTTTCCGATACGAGAATTACTCTCGTAAACGCTTTTGAAGTGGCAGACGATGTACTTCGCCGCGGCGTTCAGAGTATCGCCGAGCTTATCACAGTTGACGGTTTCATTAACCTTGACTTCGCAGACGTTTCTGCTATCATGCAGGGCGCAGGCTATGCTCACATGGGCGTTGGCAGCGCAACCGGCAAGGAAAAGGCAGAGCTTGCGGCAAAGGCGGCAATCTCCAGCCCGCTTCTCGAAACCTCTATTGCAGGCGCTCGCGGAATTATCGTAAACATCACCGCTTCTCCCGACATTGGACTTGAAGAGGTTGACATTGCTTGTAACATGGTTCGCGATGAGGCACATCCCGATGCGAATGTTATCTTCGGTGTTGCCTTTGACCCCAAGTTTGAGGATGAGATGCGTGTTACAATAATCGCTACCGGCTTTGACAGCGCACCTAAGAGTATGCAGAGTGCTCTGGCTGAAAAGCCTGCCGCTAAGACAGAGGCTACTAAGGCAGAAGCTGAGGAGAAGGAAGAGTCTGAGGACGAGCTTATCTCCAACGAGGATTTCGATGCTATTGTGGATATGCTCCGCAATAACAGAGGAAATCGCTGATTATCACAAAGAAGAAACGAAGGCTGTTGCGTTTGCAACAGCCTTCGTGGTATAACATCACAGAAGAAATATTGCGACAAAAAGCGGACTGCCTGCAAGCAGTCCGCTGTGCCATATTCTTAGTTTTTGTCGGAGTTCTCTTTTTTGTCGGACGGGCCGTTTGTTTTCTTGCCTTTTCTTCCGAAAATTTTGCCCGGGGACAATTTTGTAGAGCCCTTAGTGTATGATGCGGATGAATCCTCGGGGACGGTAAGTCCCGGAGTTTCATTGGCGGAGTAATATGATTGGGTGTCCGAAGCAAGCCCTCTTTTTGTGAGCCGTATTTCTACGATTCGTTTTGCAAGCATATAAAGTATAGCGAAAATTGGAACACTTATAAACATTCCGAAAAGCCCCCAAAGACCACCCATTACCGTGATGGAGAAAAGCACCCACAAGGAGCTGAGTCCCGTTGTTTCGCCCAGGACTTTCGGCACGATTATATTGCCGTCAACCTGCTGTATAACCACATTGATTATTACAAACCAAAGCACCTTCGAGGGGTCAACGAGGAAGATAATCAATACTCCCGGAATAGCACCGATAAACGGACCGATGACGGGGATGAAATTAGTAATACCCACAAGAGTGCTGACGAGAATGGCATAGGGGATTTTGCAGATGGCGCAGACTATAAACATTACAATGCCGACAATTATGGAATCAAGCGCCTTACCCAGCAGATATCCGCCGAAGGTTTTGTTTGAAAAGCTGCCGAGCTCAAGGATCCCGCTGTACACCTTTTTACTTGTAAAGGCACGGATGAGCTTTTTTAACTGAGCTATCAGCTTTTCTTTGGAAAAGAGCACATAAATTGCGAAGAAGATTCCGAGAATCAAGTTAAATACGCCGTTGAATACACCCGTGAAAGCACCGAAGATAATTGGCGCGTAATCCTTTATAATGGTAAAGGAGCTTGCGATGATTGTATCTAAGTTATCGGAAATAAGGCTCAGCTTGTCAGACAGAGTGTTAAGCTCATCGCCGATGGCAGAGTTGGTCAAATATCCAAGAAGCGAATCGAAGAAGTTTTCAATGGTGAGGTCTGCACCGCTGAAAATGGAGTCGGGCAGGAAGTCATCAAGCCACGCGACCGTGTGGTCGATATATCCGCTTAACTTTGAAGCAAGATCCGTGACACTCAGCACCACCTGGGGGATAATGAGCAGAAAGATAATAATTACACCGATTACAAGTATCAAAAATGCCAACGCAATGGAAAGTCCTCGCTTAAAATTGGCGTGCTTTGCTGTTTTTGATTTGAAACGGAAAATTCTCTTTTCCGCCATGATCATTATAGGATTAGCTATGTAGGCAATGGCAAGACCGATGTAAAAGGGGGACAGGATACTGTTTAAGGTGTGGAAAAATTGTTTTACACCGCTGAAATTCACAAAAAGCGTACACAGAAGCATAATCGCAAGTGCACATAGAACTGCATATACGGCTATGGTTGTATATTTTCGATTCCAATCAAGTTTCAATTAAAGCCCTCCGATTCACAAAAAGAATGGGGTAAACTATACGGATACCATACTTAAATTATACTGAAAAAATCAAGTCTTGTCAAGGGATTTTCCAAATTGATGAAACAATTAACATATTTGTCAAATGTAGTTTTACTTT
>JAZNUF010000255.1:0-6408 GCA_045592185.1 Candidatus Flemingiibacterium sp. | reverse complement strand
GTATGGCAAATCTTTGCCTTGCTTGCTGTCATACGGTCAACGGTGTATCAAAGCTCCACACCGAAATTTTGAAGGAAAGTATCTTTAAAGACTATTATCAGATGGATAAAAGCCGTTTCTGCAATGTTACAAACGGTATTGCATATCGCCGCTGGCTCTGTCAAGCGAACCCTGCGCTTACAGCGTATCTAACGGAGCTTATCGGAACATCCTTTTTGAAGGATGCTTCAAATCTTGAAAAGCTGCTTGCCTTCAAGGATAACAAATCCGTGCTTGACGAGCTTGCCGACATAAAATTGACAAATAAGCGCCGCCTTACCGCGTATATAGCGGAAAAGAACGGTATAAATGTTGATCCCATGTCTATTTTCGATGTACAGATAAAAAGACTTCATGAATATAAGCGTCAGCTTCTCAACGTACTTCAGATACTTTATATGTACAATCATATAAAGAACAATCCAAACGAAACCTTTGTCCCGCGCACCTTTATTTTTGCGGCGAAGGCATCGGCGGGATATGATATGGCAAAGCAGATAATCAGTCTGATATCCGCGGTGTCCGATTTGCTTAACTCCGACCCCATTACACGGGATAAGATTAAGGTGGTATTTATTGAAGATTACAGAGTTTCCCTTGCAGAGCTGATAGTTCCTGCGGCAGAGATATCAGAGCAGATATCCATTGCGGGAAAGGAAGCATCCGGTACAGGAAATATGAAGCTGATGATAAACGGAGCTGTTACTCTCGGAACCATGGATGGCGCTAATGTTGAAATTTTCGAGCAGGTGGGACATGAGAATATGTTCCTGTTCGGTATGAGGGTAGATGAGGTGAACGAGCTTTGGAGGAAAGGGTACAACCCCGGGGATTTCCTTGCCGCAGACCCTGAGCTTTGTGATGTAATAAAAATGCTAACATCGGGTGTTCTCGGACGTTCATTTGATGATATTGCCGCGTCTCTTACGACAAATCGTTACGGTGTTGCCGACACGTATATGACTATCGCGGATTTTGCGGATTATGCAAGAGCTCAAAAAGAAGTGGGGAAGACCTATCTTAACAAGGATAAATTTATGTCTATGTCCCTTCACAATATCGCTAAGGCAGGCATATTCTCCGCAGACAGAGCCGTTTTGGAATATGCAAATAATATTTGGAAAATGTAAATATGCGGATTCTTTATAACAGTAAAGACACTCGTTTTAAACGCCCCTTCGGGACTCTTATTGAAGGTCAGAAGTGTAAAATATCTATTCACATTCCCAAATCCTGTGAAACCTTGCAGGTGAGGCTGGTGCTTCTGCTTGAAAATATGTGCGAGTACAAATCTGTCCTTATGGAGCTGCGGGATGTGGCAGACGATTATGAAATTTATACCTGCACCTTTGCTTTTGAAAAGGCTGATTTGTACTTCTATTATTTCCATGTAACCACCAAAAACGAGTCTTTCTCCCTCTATCGAGAGGGATATGACAAGACTAATATGGAAGAGGGAGAGTTGTGGCAGCTTTCCTGTATGCCGGTGGATTTCTGCGTGCCGAAGGATTATTTCGGCTCCGTTATGTATCAAATTTTTCCTGACCGTTTCAATCAGACGGGAGTCTGCGATACGACCGGGAAGCTTGAGCCTTTTTGGATACACGATAGCAAATACGACATACCGCAGTATCTTCCGAATGAGCAGGGCAAAGTAGAAAATTGCGACTTCTACGGCGGAAATCTTATGGGGATAGCCTCAAAGCTCGACTATTTGAAAGAACTTGGCGTTGGTGTCATATATCTCAATCCTATTTTCAAGGCGTGGTCAAATCACAGATACGATACGGCAGATTATCACAAAATAGACGAGCTCCTTGGTACTGAGGAGGATTTCGTAAAGCTCTGCCGGATGGCGCACGAGCGCGGAATAAAGATTATTCTTGACGGAGTCTTTTCCCATACCGGCAGTAACAGCAGATATTTTGACAAGCTTGGAATATTCGGAAACGGCGCGTACAGCTGTCCTGATTCACCTTACCGTTCCTGGTACGATTTTAAAGAGTATCCGCATATATATACCTCTTGGTGGGGCATAGATACACTGCCTTGCGTTAAGGAAATGGACGAAGGCTTTCGTAATTTTATTATTGACGGTGGGGACAGCGTTGTAGCCCATTGGCTTCGTGCAGGTGCCGATGGCTTCAGGCTTGATGTGGCGGATGAGCTTCCGGATGAATTTATAGCGGCATTTCGCGCACGCCTTAAAAGTATTAAGCCAGATGCACTGCTCATAGGTGAGGTGTGGGAAGATGCCTCTAACAAGATAAGCTACGGCAAGCGCAGACGTTATTTTGTTGGAGGTGAGCTTGATTCGGTGATGAATTATCCTTTTAGAAGCTGTATCATCGACTATGTGCGAAACGATGATAATGGGACACGTTTCAAAGAAAAAGTTATGACAATAGCGGAAAATTACCCCAAAAATGTTTTGCATACACTTATGAATATGCTTTCCACCCACGATACCCCGCGCATACTTTCCGTGCTTTCCACCGAAAGTGCGCCCGGCGACAAGAATACCTGTGCGGGGTATACTATGTCGGAATCTGCGCGTGAGGCGGCGATTTTGCGATTGCGTGCTGCGACCTTTTTGCAGTTTATGCTACCGGGGATGCCTTGCATATATTACGGCGATGAAATTGGAACTGAAGGCTTTGGAGATCCGTTCTGCCGAGGATATTTCAGATGGGACAAAGCTACAGAAAACCCGCTTCGTGAGTTTTTTGTTCGCGTTGCAAATATTCGGAATTCACACGATGCCATAAAGCACGGAGATATATGTGTGGAGTGTGACGGAAAGGGAAGAGTGGTTATTGAACGCAAAACCGGAACCAACGTCTGCCGGGCATATGTCAACATGGGTGAGCCTATAAAGCTTTCTGCTTCCGGCGAGGTGCTTCTCGCAGAGAGAGGGCAGCGGCAGGGAAATGATATTACTCTCGATAATTGCGGCTTTATGCTGGAAGAATTTACGGTATAGTATTTTTAATTCTGAGATGAGGAGTTATGATGGCTGAGAAGTCAGGGAGAAAAATTTTACAGATTGACCCATATTTGGCGCCCTTTGAAAAGGATATTGACCTTAGAATAAGTCGTTTCAAAAAAAAGAAGCGGGAACTTGTGGGTGCTAAGGGCAAACTCACGGATTTTGCCAACGGTCATAAATTCTTCGGTTTTCACCGTGCCGATGACGGTTGGGTGTACAGAGAATGGGCTCCTGCAGCAGAGGCGATGTATCTTACGGGTGACTTTAATGGGTGGGATACTTACGCTTGCCCGATGCAAAAAAAAGAAAACGGCGTTTTTGAATTGCAATTTAAAGGATATGATGCACTTAAAGTCGGACAAAAGCTTCAGACCGTTGTAATAAGCGGTGGGCGTGTGCTCAGAAGAATACCCCTTTATGCTACAAGAGTAGTACAGGACAAAAGGAGCTATTTATGGTGCGCCGAGCTTGAAGATACTATGGCACCCTATACTTGGACAGACGCCGACTTTGTTCCGAATAAACATCATATCATATACGAGTGTCATATCGGAATGGCGCAGGAAAAGGGTGCGGTTGGGACATACCGTGAATTTATAGACAATATTCTGCCGCGCATAAAGGATGCCGGCTATAATACAATTCAGCTTATGGCAATTATGGAGCATCCGTACTACGGCTCATTCGGATATCAGGTGGCTAATTTTTTCGCAGCTTCTTCAAGATACGGAAAGAGCGTTGAATTAAAGGAGCTTATTAACAAAGCTCATGAAATGGGCATCGCTGTTTTACTTGATGTGGTACATTCTCATGCCGTTAAAAATACTAATGAGGGTATCAGTGATTTTGACGGTACGGTATATCAGTTTTTTCACGAAGGTGCGCGCGGAGATCACAGCGCATGGGGGACAAAGCTGTTTAATTACGGAAAAAACGAGGTTCTCCATTTTTTGCTCTCGAATTTAAAATATTGGATGGAAATTTTCCATTTTGACGGCTTCCGCTTTGACGGAGTAACTTCCATGCTGTATCTTGACCACGGTCTTGGAAGTGGGTTTACAAATTACGATATGTATTTTTCCGACAATACGGATGCCGATGCCATCACTTATTTACAGCTTGCAAATGAGCTTATACACAAGCTTAACCCACGCGCCATTACCATAGCGGAGGATATGTCCGGGATGCCGGGAATGTGCCTTCCCATTTCATACGGCGGTATTGGGTTTGATTATCGCCTGTCTATGGGTGTGCCGGATATATGGATAAAGACTATCAAGGAAAGTAAAGATGAGGAGTGGGATATGGGGAAGCTATGGTATGAGCTTACAACCCGCCGCCCGAAGGAGAAGAATATAGGTTACTCAGAATCTCACGATCAGGCGCTTGTGGGCGATAAGACGATAATGTTCCGCTTATGTGATGCTCATATGTATACACATATGAGTAAAAGTATGTCGAGCATGATAATTGACCGAGGCGTGGCACTCCATAAAATGATACGTCTTATCACTGCGTCTGTCGCGGGTGAGGGTTACCTTAACTTTATGGGCAACGAATTTGGTCATCCCGAGTGGATTGATTTTCCGAGGGAGGGAAACGGATGGAGCTATCATTATTGCCGCAGACAATGGAGTCTTATGGATAACGAGCTGCTTCGTTACAGTGAGCTTGGTGATTTCGATCGGGCAATGGTAGCTATGCTGAAAAAAGAAAGAATATTTGAAAAGCAGGCGGTTGGCAGGTGGATAGATCAGGACGATAAGATTATAATTTACAGTAAAGGTGATGTAGTTTTTGTGTTCAATTTTAATCCAATCAAATCATTTGAGAAATATTTTATACCGACCGGAAGAGCAGGGAATTATCGCGTTATTTTGAGTACGGATAATACAGAATTTGGCGGATTTGGGCGAGTGGACTGTGAATATCAGTACAAATCATTCCACGAGGCAGAAAAGGGAATAGGCTTTTATTGTTATTTGCCGAATCGAGCTGCTTTGGTGTTCAAAAGAAAATAAAAACAGATAAAAGGCTGAACCGACACGGGTTCAGCCTTTCATTGTAAAAATGGGTGATATTCTTTAGTTAGCCATGCTGGGCATCAATTTAGTTTTAAAAGTTGTTCGGCTTTGGCAAAGCGAGGTGTTGCATCGAAAAAGCGATTGATGAATTTACCCATCAGAGCGATTAAGGGGGAGTTTATGACGGTGGTTACGAGTGTACCAAGACCGATGCTGTGGAAGGATGAATAAGCGATAGTTGACCAATCAAAAGCGGCAAGGTCACCAAATAGCGTAACGGCGAGGATTATAGAAAGTGCAAGCAAGGTGATGTCAAACACCCACTTCACTTTGTCTATGGGGAGCGAAAAACGGTCGGAAACCTCAGCGACAAACAGCTCGTAGACCTGAAGCGGCAGATATGTACGGAAGAAGCAGGCAACACCAAATGCAGTAAAAACATCCCCAATAATAAGCATAATCCAACGTACCCATATTGCCTCAAAGGTTATATCTTTAAGTATCCATAAAAATAGGTTCAGCGTATATCCGTATAGCACGGCGACAGCGAAAGCCAGCAAATACCGCCAATTAAAACGGCGTACAACGGTGCAGAGAATAGCGAGAATTACGCCTTGAATTATGTATTCTGTAACACCTACGCTGAATATGGGAAAAAATTGCGACATTGCCTCAGATATGACGAAAGCAGGGGCGGCGATCATTGATACGCCGAGATCGGCTTTGCTGCAGATGGAAACTCCAAGTGCCACAAATATGATACCGAAAAGCCACAAGAGTTCAGATGTGTTTCTTAGTTTTTTCATAATGAATTCATCCTGTTGTTAAAATAGTAAAAATAGCCTTTGCTGTTTGATGTAGAAACAGTAAAAGCTATCTTTTGAAACTTACGCCTAATTTTAATACAATAATTTTAAGCGGTGCATTTGCTCTCAAAGAAAAGTTTCACCGTGAAACTTTTCTTTGAGATGTGTGTGAAATAGGAATAATTTTACATCTAAACATCTTCAACACCGTACCATAATTAAAAATCAAGCATTGATTGCCCAAAAGTTTGCAAAAGTTCTGAATCAAACATATCATTAAATTTACAAAAATCAAACCTGCTCATTTTTTCATGATAACGAGAATACATTGCATCTACTTCTGCATTTCCGGTTTTGTAGTTATGCCGTCTAACTTCATTCTGCATTTTTGAATACAAATAATTTAATTCTTTAAAAAGTCCTATAAATTCCTTTGATTTAACTTTTAGAACATGTTCGTTGTTTTGTATTTCGATTAAAAACTCATATTCGAACTCTATAGAAGGTCCTGAAAAATGCCCTAAATGTTTAACTGAATGTATGTTGTGTT
>JAZNUF010000254.1:0-1748 GCA_045592185.1 Candidatus Flemingiibacterium sp. | reverse complement strand
GCCTTTGCCGGAAAAGTTTACCCCGATTCAGAAATTGTCGCCAAATGGGCAACTCAGGACTGTATGACGCTGGACGGTGTTCCGTATATCGGGCAGTATTCGGCATCCACGCCCGATGTGTACGTGGCAACCGGCTTTAATAAATGGGGGATGACGAATGCGATGGTCGCTGCAGATATCCTATGCGACATGGTTGCGGACAAGCCAAACCCCTATGCCGAAGTATTTTCGCCTTCGCGGAGCATCCTGCGCCCGCAGCTTGCCATCAACGCTTTTGAATCAACCGTGGGGCTTCTCACGCCCACCGCCCCGCGTTGTCCACACCTCGGCTGCGTGCTTAAATATAACCGCGCCGAGCATACGTGGGATTGCCCATGCCACGGCTCGCGCTTTAATGAAAACGGCGAGGTTATTGATAACCCCGCCACTGATGACCATAAAAGTATCGGAGAGTAAAAAATCACAGCCCGCTTTTATTTTGTCCAAGACTATAATACAATGATTTGATGTCAAAAGTAAGTTAATCCATAAGCGCATGAGTTTTTAACTACCTAACCTTCTTTTGCTTGTAATTGTTTTCTTTTTATGATACAATAATAAAAAACGTAAAGTAGGGATTGCGATGAAAATTAAGGAAGGATTTGTTCTTCGCCGTGTTCTTGATGAAGCAATTGTAATAGCAAGCGGAAAGGCAAGCCACGATTTCCACGGTATGGTCAAGCTTAACGACTCAGCAGCTGATATATGGGAGTGGATTTCCGAGGGCTTATCTGAAACTGAGATTGCCGCGCGTCTTGCGGAAAAATACGAGCTTCCGGATGAAAAGGCAAAGGCGGATACGGCTGCAATGATATCTCAGATGACCGAGGCAGGGCTTCTTGAGGTATGAGTGAGATTAAAAGCATTGAGCAGGTGATTTTAGAAGAGGGAAAATTCGTCTGCACTACCTCGGGTATAAGTATGCAACCTCTTTTTTCAGACCGGCGTGATACGGTAATCATCCTTCCACCGGACGGACGGCTTAAAAAATATGATGTACCGCTTTACCGTCGCGGTGCTGATTATGTATTGCACAGAGTAGTGAAGGTTTTGCCGGATTCATATGTTATTTGCGGCGATAATTGTGAAAGCTATGAGTATGACATAACGGATGACAATATTATCGGCGTTCTCACCGCTTTTTACCGTAAGGATAAGTATTTCACCGTAGAGAATTGGTGCTACCGTCTTTACTCGGTATTTATTGTAAAGTCGTTTCCATTGCGGATGTTTTTAAGGAAATCCCGCCGTGTCCTTGCCCGAATTTACAGAAAAATATTCCCTAAGAAGTAAAAAAATTGCTGTGATGAATTTTTTCATCACAGCGTTTTTTTACAGTCCATTCGCCCGCATAGCGGGTAGTATTTTATTCTTATTTATTTTTTGATACGAAAATCGAAGCAAGAGAACTTACCAGTAAAAGATACGGATAGAAGAGATATGGCATAATCTCAAATGCTGAAATGTTGTACCCCGCAACGGCAACTGCAGAAATCGCAACGAGAAGCTGTGCACCGTAGGGAATAACGCTCTGAAAAACGCAGGAGAACGTGTCGAGAAGAGATGCGGCTTTTTTAGGGGAAATGCCGTAGCTTTCGGACATTTCCTTGGCAATCGGGTTTGCCATAACTATTGCGACGGTGTTGTTGGCGGTTGCTATGTCCATTGCACCGACAAGAAGCCCCATACCAAGTCGGAGGCCAAGCGGT
>JAZNUF010000253.1:0-5419 GCA_045592185.1 Candidatus Flemingiibacterium sp. | reverse complement strand
TTTCCGATGGTGTTATTCCCTCAAATGAGGGACGTGGCTACGTGCTTCGCCGTATTCTCCGCCGCGCCGCACGTCATGGAAAGCTTCTCGGAATCAACCGTCCCTTCTTAACCGAGCTTTGCGAAGTAGTAATAGCTCAGAACAAGGATGGCTACCCGGAGCTTACAGAAAAGCACGACTATATCATAAAAGTAATTGCAATGGAAGAAGAACGCTTCGATGCAACCATTGATGCGGGACTTTCCATCCTTTCAAATCTAATTCGCCGTGCCATTGCAGACGGAGTGGACACAATTACAGGCGATGAAGTATTTAAGCTGTATGACACCTTTGGCTTCCCTATTGACCTTACAAAAGAAATTGCCGCAGAACAAAATTTGAAAATAGATGAGGAAACCTTTACGGAGCTCATGCTTGCTCAAAAGAATCGCGCCCGCGCTTCAAGAGCAAATATCAGCGGATGGAGCGATTCGAGCAAATCCCTGCTTGAACATCTTCCAAAAACCGACTTTGTCGGATATACCGAGCTGACTGTCAATGATGCCAAGGTGCTTGCAATTCTCGTGGATGACCAAAGCGTTGATATCGTCACCGAGGGCGAGTTTACTCTGATTTTGGACAAGACTCCTTTCTACGGAGAGGGCGGCGGACAGATTGGCGATACGGGTACAATTTACGACCATGACACTATGATTGCGGTTTCGGATACAAAAAAATCCGATGGCGTTTATATCCATCTTTGCTCTATTGCCAACGGTGATATTAAAGTAGGAGATACCGTCCGTGCAGAGGTTGATACCTTCCGCCGTACTGCGATTATGCGCAACCACTCCGCAGCCCATCTTTTGCAAGCCGCGCTCAGAAACGTACTTGGAAATCACGTTGAACAGGCAGGTTCATATGTTGATGACATTCGCTGCCGCTTTGACTTCACTCACTTCGTGGCACTTACCGCCGAAGAAATCTCCAAGGTTGAAACCCTTGTAAACGCGCAAATTCTTCTCGGTATGCCCATTGTCACTAAGGAAACAGACATAGAAACCGCAAGAAAAGAAGGTGCGATGGCACTCTTTGGTGAAAAATACGGTGATGTGGTAAGAATGGTTAAAATGGGTAGCTTCTCCACCGAGCTTTGCGGCGGCACTCATCTTGACAACACCGCAAAGGCTGGTCTTTTCAAGATTGTCGGCGAATCCTCCGTTGCGGCAGGAGTACGCCGTATAGAGGCTATTACGGGACTCGGCGTATTAAAGTACCTGTCCGATAAAGATAAGCTCATCGAGGAAACGGCTCACGAAATGAAAACCGCCCCCGCAGATATATCCAAACGTGCAACACAGCTTGCCGAGGAGCTAAAAGCGGCGAAGCATGAAATCGAAAAGCTCAATGCAAAAATTGCCTCTTCAAAAACTGCTGATATTATGAACTCAGCCGTTAAAGTAGGTGGCGTAACGGTGGTATCAGCAGTTACGGAAGCAATGGCTCCCGATGCAGCTCGCGGTGTTATTGATGAGCTCAAGGCAAAAGATGACACAATCGTGGCTGTCCTTGCTACAAATGTGGATGGCAAATTAAATCTTGTCTGTGGGTGCGGTAAAGCCGCAGTGGCTTCAGGTGCAAACGCAGGTAAAATCGTAGGAGCAGCTGCTCCTATCGCCGGCGGCAAGGGCGGCGGACGTCCCGACTCCGCAATGGCAGGTGCCACGGATGCTTCAAAGCTCCCCGATGCAATCGCGGCAATCCCCGAAATTGTCAAAGGTATGGTTAAATAAGTAAAATACTGCAAGAACTCCCCTCTATACGCAGAGGGGAGTCCTTTTACTTATTATTACTTTTTATCATTTAATTGACGTTTCTCCATCTTACGCCAACTAACAAATCCATATATATCATTGACAAAAAAAGCGATAAAACAAACCACTACCGAAATATACTGAACATTTTCAATGCTTGCCAAAATCCATAAAATAATCAAAACAATATCATTTGCGGCGTATGCCATGGCAAAATATGGACTTCTTCTAAATGTTAGATACACGGCAAGAAAGCTTGTTGTAACCGATATTGTACTTGGCACTATATTGGCAGTATTAAAATGTTCCAAGATAAAGTAGAACGCAATCGTAATTATAACCGTACTTCCCCACATAAATAAAGTTTCTCTTTTTCCGATGCGGTTCACTTTCACCTCTGCCTTATTTCCGTTGTAAGGATTTTTTAGCCAAGATATAAGTGCAAAAATTGCCATTGGCATTGTCATACCGAGATACGTAATCATCTCTCCATAATAAGCAAACGTGAACGAGATAATGCCATATAACATACTGAAAATCACCATCAAAAGCTGTCCAAAGGGATTTCCTTTTTCGCTAAATATGAGAGAGGTCACGCCAATCAATGATGCAAATAGTGTAAAATAATTTACTCTGTCAAAAATGAAAAACGAAAGTAAAATCAATATTACCGAAGAACTCCACAATAAAATTTCAGAATTTGAAAAATAAGCTCTTATTTTTAACATAGATACCTCCAAAAAAACAAGCACCCGTATACACATCTTCTAAGACCTAATGATGTGTAAACGAATGCTTTGAGCATTCTACTACTCGGTAGCAGTTTCTAAAATCATTTAATTTTCTATACATCTATATAATATCACATAACTGATAAAAAAGCAATACTTAAAAGAAAAAACTCCCGAAAATTTCGAGAGTTTTTTGTATATAAGACAATAGCTTATCGTTTTGAGAACTGGCTTGCACGACGAGCTGCTTTGAGTCCGTACTTCTTTCTTTCCTTCATTCTCGGGTCGCGAGTGAGGAAGCCTGCCTTCTTAAGAGCAGGACGATAGGTTTCGTCCGCCTGAAGAAGAGCTCTGGAAAGTCCGTGACGAATTGCGCCCGCCTGACCGGAAAGTCCGCCGCCCTTTACGTTGGCGATAATATCAAACTTGCCCTCGGTAGCAGTTACGCCGAAAGGCTGATTAATGATAAGCTTAAGGGTTTCAAGACCGAAATATTCATCAATGGTCTTGCCGTTTACGGTGATAACGCCGGTACCGGGTACTATACGAACACGCGCTACGGATTTCTTTCTTCTGCCGGTGCCGTAGAAGTACGGCTTTGCACTTGTATACATTCTGTGTTATCTCCTTTCGATTATTCTGCGGGATATGCTACGGGCTTTTGAGCCTGCTGATTGTGCTCTGAGCCTGCATAAACCTTAAGACGGGTAATCTGTGCATCGCCAATCTTATTCTTAGCGAGCATACCCTTAACAGCAAGCTGCATTGCGAGCTCAGGCTTTGTTGCCATAAGAGTCTTGTAGCTTACAGACTTAAGACCGCCGATATAGCCGGAATGATGATGATAATACTTCTGCTCAAGTTTCTTGCCGGTAAGAACCGCATTTTTTGCGTTGATGATGATTACGAACTCGCCGCAATCAACATGAGGGGTGTATTCGGGTCTGTGCTTACCTCTGAGGATAGTAGCTGCAAGAACAGCGGTTTTGCCAAGGGGCTTACCTGCCGCGTCAATTACATACCACTTACGCTCAATGGTTTCCTTTTTAGCCATGTATGTGGACATGATTTGGATTCCTTTCAAAAAAATATTTAACTTTTCGCCGATACCGCGTGGGTTATGCGCAGTATGAGCATTATTCAACATTTGATATTATATCACACATTTTTTCGCTTGTCAAGGCTTTTTTATAAAAAAATCCGAAAATTTCAATTTATCTGTGCAAAAGCTCTTAAAATCGCCTGTTTTCATCCTTTTCGCGCGTGATTTCGCCCTCGTAAAGCTTAATTTTCAATTCACCGCCCAAGGGCCAAATGCACCGATTGACAAAAAACAATTTTTGTGATAGAATAAGCATAGAAAATGTTCCGCTTATATGGAGGTTAATTTTATGGCAACAAAAAAACCGATGCAGCAATCCTGCGACACCTGCGAATTTTTTGATTGGGACGAAGATATGGGAGAAAATGTATGCATAGCCTCTCTTGACGAGGACGAATATTACCGAATGACCCAAAGCCCTACAGGAAAATGCCCCTTCTACAAATATTACGATGAATACAAAACCGTGCAGAAGCAGAATTGAAAACGGTGTAACGAATGTTTTTCGTTACACCGTTCTTTTGTTTAATTTCTGTCCGCAAGGGGGGAATATTTTCTTGCGCTTGCGATTGCCTTGTACGCCGGACGGATAATTTTTTTGCCCGTGGTAACCTCCTCAATTCGATGGGCACACCAACCCGCAATTCTCGCTATAGCGAAAAGCGGAGTGTAAAGCTCCTCGGGTATTCCAAGCATACGATAGACAAGCCCCGAATACAAATCAACATTTGCGCATATGTTTTTATCAAGCTTCTTAAACCTTGAGTAAACCGCCGGCGAAAGTCGTTCCACCGATTCGAGAAGTGCGAACTCGCTTTCGTATTCCGTACCTTTAGCCAGTTCCTTGGCGTATTTCTTCAGCATAACTGCTCGAGGGTCGGAAAGAGTGTAAATAGCATGGCCCATACCGTAGATAAGTCCTGAATGGTCGCCCTCTTCTCCGCGTATCAGCTTTTCAAGGAAATGGGTTACCTCATCATCGTCCTCCCAATGGGAAACCCCCTTCTTTATGCAATCGAACATTTCGCAGACTTTGATATTCGCGCCGCCGTGCTTAGGCCCTTTGAGGGAACCAATAGCGGAGGCAATGGCAGAATAGCTGTCCGTTCCCGAAGAAGAAACCACACGGCAGGTAAAAGCAGAGTTGTTACCACCTCCATGCTCGGCATGGAGCACAAGGCAAAGGTCAAGCAACTTTGCTTCTGCCTCAGTATAGTTGCAGTCGGGTCGCATAATACGCAAAAAGTTCTGAGCAGTTGACAAATTGTTCTGCGGATTGTGAATATTAAGGCTGTCACCGTAAAAATAACTGCGATTAAAAGCATAGGTCTGAGCCGCTATGATGGGAAGTCTTGCAAGAAGCTGCATGGACTGGCGCAGCATATTTTCAAGACTTGTTTCATCGGGATTTTCGTCATACGCATAAAGGGACAATACGCTGGTGGCAATTTTATTCATCAGCGAAGGGGTGGGAGCTTTCATGATTACATCCTCAGTAAAACGAGGGGGCAGATAACGATAAGAGTCGAGGAGTGTATCAAAATCGTTTAACTGCTTATTTGATGGCAAATCCCCAAAGAAAAGCAGATATGCCGTTTCCTCAAAGCCGTATCTTCCCTCCGCGGTATAGCCGTTTATAAGGTCAGCCACATTGTAACCGCGGTAATAAAGCTCACCGTCTATCGAGATTTTGTCACCCTCATTGATTATGTAACCGTGAGCGTTGCCGATTTTTGTAATACCAGCCATAACGCCCGTACCATCGGGATTGCGAAGTCCGCGCTTTACATTGT
>JAZNUF010000252.1:0-2697 GCA_045592185.1 Candidatus Flemingiibacterium sp. | reverse complement strand
GGCTCTGTGCCGGAAGGACGAATTACAATTATATCCTTAGCTTCGGTTACATAGTAAAGTACGTTTGAGGCGGGAAGCCCTGTGGAGGTGGTTTCTCCCGTTATCACATTAAGGACGGTATCCTTTAAATAGTCGCGGCGTTCAATTACCTTGTAGCCTGCCAGCTCTGTGGGGGGATTTTCACGAAGGTCGTTCATGAGAGTTTTCATGCGCTCAAGGCCGTCAAGTCCTTCCATGTAGATGTTTGCAACCCCCTCGTCCCAAAAACCGTAACGCTCATAAAGACCGTCTAAGGCGTCACAAAGAGTCATGCCGAGAGTCTTATAATATGCCGCCATTTCACAAAGTAGCATAGAGGCAACAACGGAATCCTTGTCGCGGGCGTAAGTGCCTTTAAGGTAACCGTAGCTTTCCTCGAAGCCGAAAATAAAGCTGTCGTGGCCTGTAACCTCATACTGCTTAATAACTTCGCCTATGAATTTGAAGCCGGTGAGCACATTGTGCAGACGGATGTTGTGAGCGTTGCAAATCTGAGTAACCATTTCGCTGGTGACGATAGTTTTTATGGCGTAGGGGTTCTCGGGCATACCCTTTTCTTCGTAGGCGCAGACGATATAGTCAAGAAGAAGCGCTCCCACTTGATTTCCTGTCAAACGGACAAATTTACCGCTTTTGTCCCGGGACATTATACCAACTCGGTCAGCGTCAGGGTCTGTGGCGATTATTAGGTCACTGTGAACCTTTTCTGCAAGCTGTATGCCAAGCTCAAATACTTCGGGAACTTCGGGGTTTGGATAGGCCACGGTGGGAAAGTCGCCGTCAAGAATCATCTGTTCGGGAACTACTTCAATATGCTTCATTCCGACTCGGCGAAGCACTTCGGGAACTATTTTGTAGCCTGCACCGTGAAGAGGAGTGTACACTATTTCAAGGTCATCGGCAACCTTGGCAATAACCTCCGGGTTAACCGCTTCCGCGATAACTCGATTCACATATTCCTCGTCTATAGCTTCGGGGATAAATTCGATTATTCCGTCTTCTACGGCTTTGTCAAAATCGGTAGTTTTGACGTCACTAAAAATATCCGCCGCGGCGATGAATTTTGAAACAGTTGATGCATGGTCGGGCGGTAACTGAGCGCCGTCCTCCCAATATACCTTATAGCCGTTATACTGCTTGGGATTGTGAGAGGCGGTGATATTGATTCCGGCGATGGTATGAAGCTCTCTTACGGCGAATGACAGCACAGGCGTGGGACGGAGCCCTCTGAAGATATAAACCTTGATGCCGTTAGCCGCAAGAGTTGAAGCTGCACATTTGGCAAAAAGTTCTGAATTGTTTCTGGAATCATACGCTATGGCAACACCGCGTTTCGCCTTTTTTTCAAGGTTTATAAGGTCAGCAAGCCCTTGAGTTACGTGGGCAACGGTATATATATTCATAGCGTTTGTGCCTGCCATCATAGTACCGCGGAGTCCGGCGGTGCCGAACTCAAGAGGCTTTATAAATCGGAGCTTTATTTCGTTATCGTCATCGGCAATTTTACGAAGCTCATCTTTTGTAGCTTCGTCAACGCAGGCTTCGTTTAGCCAACGCTGATAGTTTTCTTTATATGACATGGGCAATCCTTTCTAAAATATATTTTTAGGTTGAGATTTCAGATGGCTTTGATTTCTTCAAGTGCGGCGGAAAGCTGGTCAGGGCAGGAGGTCGGTTTTGGACCGCAGGTGATGCCTTTAATGCGAGAAATAGCCTCGTCAATATTCATACCCTTAACAAGGGCTGCAACTCCTTTGGTGTTTCCGGAACAGCCGCCGACAAATTCCACCGATTCAATGATGTCATCTTCGCAAACAATGTTGATTTGGCGGGAGCAAGTGCCGCGTGTGGTGTAAGATAGTGTTTTTTTCATTATATGATGGTACCTTTCAAAATATTATTTGTATATTAAGTGTTTGATGGAACGTGCGTATATATACCAAGAGGCTCATACTGTGGAAAGACAAAGCTCATAAACAGCACAAATGCTTCAAGCCATCGCATATTATCCACTCTGAGTATTACATCGCAGGAAAATTCATTGTCGCTGTATGACAAGGGTAAGGAATCAAGCTTGTATACCGACAAACCACATTCTTTTGCGGCTGTAAGCACCTCTCCGAGCCCCCTGCCGCTTTCGGGAACTATTGTAAACTCAAAAAAGCAGGAATCACATTTGGCAAGGTGTTCTGCTTTTGGAAGTCCGATGGACTTTTTTAGAAGCGCATACCTTGTGGTAATGCTTCCGTCCGGAGTCGTAACATCGCAGGAGAAGATGGGATTCAGTTCATATTTGTCAATAAGGCGATAGAAGCTGATAAGCTTTGCATCCCGTGAACTGTCTAAGGGAAGCATACACATATCGGCACGTCCGTAATAAACCTCCTCGCATACAGCGGAAAAGTCAGAGGCATATATAACCGCAGGATTATCGATAACCTCAGAAAAAATACGGAACGCCGCATCTGCATAAGCATTTCGGAAATAAGCGATTTTTACCGATTTTCCGTAAGGCTCGTTTCCGAGAAGCTTTTCGAGAATATTTATTTTCTTTGACCGGTATTCTTCTGCGAGAAACCGGCAAACCACGAGCTTGTCCGAAAAAAGCTGTGTATTCAGCTGTGCGTTTATATGCCGTTCGGTTTCGGGAATCCCGTC
>JAZNUF010000251.1:0-2939 GCA_045592185.1 Candidatus Flemingiibacterium sp. | reverse complement strand
AAAACACCACCATGGGCGGCGATTCTATCGTAAATCTGATGGACAAGGTGGAAAACAAAGAAATGCGCTCAGAAATGACAAATGAACTTTCGCGTTACCGTGAATATACAAACCGCGTCACCAAGCTGCTTGGTGACAGAGGACTCAAGCCTGAAGAACCGGGAATCGCCGCAAAGGCAGGAAGCAAAATCGGCATGGCATTCAATACAATGCTCGACACTACCACTTCCCATATTGCCGAAATGATGATAAACGGTGCAACTATGGGTATAATCAACATTGAAAAGCAGCTCAACAGTGGCGTTGACGGCGAAGCGCGAGAGCTTGCCGAAGAAATTCTTGATTTTGAAAAGAGTACAGCAGATAACCTGGCGCGCTTTTTATGACCTCATAAAAGATTCATCGGGTCGGCTTAATTTGCCGACCCGAGGCTTTTATTTTTTTCCATTGGATTTGGGTATACCGAACATCCGCTTGAGAAGTGGAACAAAAAATCGCGGAGATTTCACAACTACAATTTTCATAGGTACAAATCCTTTCAGATAAGTAAAACAAGCTCTTTTTTACGGCTCATTACAGAATATGCACCAATAAAAAATTTGTTAATCACCACTCTCGACAATTAAAAGCCGCCCATCAAAAAGGGACACTTCAGCACTCTCTGCGATTATTTCGTTGCTTACGGCATAAGAGTAGCTTCTGGTAATTTCGGCTCCATTAAGCGGATAATATACGCCCGTGACTGAAACTTCGCAGCATTTGTCCGAAGCTGATATAAGGGAAAGATACTTATACCCTCTCTCGATTTTCGCACATCTTTTTTCGTTATCGGCAATGAGAATCCGCACCCTATTCCGCCCGTCATTAAGAATAGCTTCTATTCCCTTATCCGCGATATATTCAAGAAGAAACACATTTGAAAGAGTATGATCAACCCTGCCGCCAAGTCCGCCAACAATCACTATTTTTTCATAACCGCGGCTGATGGCTGTATCAACGGCAAGCTGCGTATCCGTATCATCCTTCACGGCCGGAACGATGATTTTTTCCATTTCATCAAGCTCGTAAGGGGCTATGACGGCAGTATCAAGAGAATCAAGGTCACCAACCAACAAATCAGGAGTTATTCCGAAGCTTTTAGCCGTAAAATATCCACTGTCAGCGGCAATTATAAGGTCCCCGTCACTCGGTGCTTCAACCAGGGAATGTACTTCCCCGCCCGTAAAAATATAACAGACTTTATTCATTTCTGATTCCATTCGTGCTTGTTTTTTAAAATCTCATAAAATTCCAGGTAACTTTTGTGCCTCTCAATGGGGATATCGCCGCATTTCACCGCCTCAAGGACCGCACATCCGTCCTCCTTTGTATGGGTGCATTTTGTATAACGGCACCTCCCGATGTACGGCTCAAATTCACGAAATACATAGGGCAAATCCTGCTTTGAATAGAAATCAAACTGCACAAAGTCAAGCATTCCAAAGCCCGGCGTGTCCGCAACATATCCCGAAGCGGACTCCCCAAACTGTTCACTAAGCGGATACAGTTCAATATGCCTTGTGGTATGCCGACCACGCTCATTTTTGCGGCTTATCTCACCGGTTTTAAGCTTCAATGAGGGGAACATACGATTCATGAGAGTGGATTTTCCAACCCCCGATGCTCCAGCAAATGCCGATGTCTTGTCTGCATTTTTTCGTACAAATTCCTCAAGCTCCCGGCTGTCGATTCCGTTCCCGGTGACAAATACGCAAAATCCGATTTTTCTGTAAATATCAGCATATTTCTCCGCCGCTTCGGGATCAATATCCGCCTTTGTAATAATAATGACCGGCTCAATATTTTTAAATTCCGAAACGGTAATCAGCTTGTCCACAGTCGACAAAGCAGGCTCAGGCTTAGCAGCCGCAAACACCACGAAAATAATGTCAAGGTTAGACATAGGAGGCCGAATAAGCTCGTTTTTTCTTGGTAAAGCTTCGTCTATCATGATGCCCCCAACCGCATCCTCGCCTTTGCTCTTTTCTGCATTTGCCTCAGATGCCGCCGCAAGCTCGGTGTCTATTCTAAGTGTAACATCATCTCCCACAAGCAGCGTAAGTTTTGAATGGCGAAAAGCTCCGCGTGCCTTGCAAAGCAGCGTATCGCCCTTAGCATTAACACCATGTTCTCGCAGCTTTTTTCCGTCTTCACAGGGTATGCGCACTTCGTAAAGTCCTCCCACGCCCTTGATGATTTTTCCACTAAGCTTTAACTCCATATGCTCTCACTCGCTTTATTTTCAAATCCTTATCATCTGTTTATATCATCCCAAATGCTATTCCAAATACCATCATAAATGCCATCTGTATGCTGCGTGGTATCGCTGCTTTTATCGGTGGTATCTGCTGTATCCCCGGTAGTATCCTCCGGCTTTGCTCCGATACTCATGACAAAATCCACCTTACTTCCGGCAATAACCTGAGTTCCCTCCTCGCGGCTTTGCCTGATTACACATCCAATATCAACATCAGCACTGTGCTCGTAAGAAACCTCCCCGAGTCCCAGCTTGCTATCTTTAAGCATAGTCATTACGGTTGCTTCATCGCACTTATAAAAATCGGGAACCTCCACATACTCAATGTCCGGTCCGCTGCTGACATACAGAGTTACCGTGTCGCCAACATTCAGTACCGTGCCTGCTTCGGGTTCAGTGCGTATCACATAGCCTGCGCTTATAAGGTCATGAGTTTCCTTAACTTCCACCGGCTTCAACCCAAGTTCGTTTTTAAGTTCAATTTTTACAGTTTGGGCATTTTTATAGGCATACTCGGGAAGTTCTCTCGTTTCCGCACCCCAACATACTGTCAGCGTCAGGTCGCACTTATTATTGGGAGTATATTTCCAGTTAGAGCCCTCCACCGGGTCTTGTCCGATAATTTCATTACGTTCATAGTTTG
>JAZNUF010000250.1:0-4000 GCA_045592185.1 Candidatus Flemingiibacterium sp. | reverse complement strand
TTCCCCTTAAAGTGGCGATATTTCCCGATTCTAATTTCCATTTTTACCTCCGAACCAACGGCTTTTTCCTTATACATAATTATATCACAGTACAAGAGATTAGTCAATCATATCGAAAATTTCATTTTGAATTATGATTTTATATTTTCCCGTCATATTACGACAGGATTTTCATCTTTAATGGTGTACAATGATAACATAAATATTCCTAAAGGAGCTTATTATGGAAAATAACATTACCTTTGATCAAAGCGGCAATGAACTTACCGTTACTGTTGGCGGTGAAATCGACCACCACAGCGCCAGAAAAGCCCGTGCAAGAATTGATGAGCTTTTCTACTATTACCGTCCTAAAAAGATTTTGCTTGATTTGTCAGAAATCACGTTCATGGATTCATCCGGGTTAGGGTTGATTCTCGGCAGATTCACCTTGGCAAGAGAGCTTGGTGGCGAGCTTATAATAAAAGACCCCAGCGATAATGTTAAGAAAATCCTCGACCTTGCCGGAACATCACGTCTTATCAAAATTGAAAGAACGACATTGAAAGGAACTACAAAATGAAAACACTCGTTAATGAAGCACGTTGCAAATTTACGGCTATAAGCGAAAACGAAGCTTTTGCCAGAGGACTTGCTGTCAATTTTGCCGCACAAGCCTCACCGACTATTCCTCAGCTGGCAGATATAAAATGCGTTGTCAGCGAAGCTGTAACAAACGCCATCGTTCACGGCTACAAGGATACAAGTGGAATAGTTGAATTGTCCCTAAAAAGATATTCAAACGGCGAAATTGTAATTTCGGTAAAGGACAGAGGCATTGGAATTTCAAACATAACCGAAGCAAGGGAGCCTTTATTCACTACTGACACCACAGGAGAGCGAAGCGGCATGGGCTTTTCAATAATGGAGAGCATGAGTGACTCCTTAACCGTACGCTCCAAGGTTGGACGTGGGACTACTGTAACCATGAAGATAAAAGTCGGTACATACGCGTAAATATTATTGAAAGGACAGAACATAATCATGCAGTCCACCGACTATTCTCGGAATACAGAACTTCTTGAAGCCTATCGCTTAGGGGATGAATCGGCAAAAGAGGAACTGATCACCCTAAATATGGGGCTAATACGAAGTATCGCTCTGCGTTTTCGCGACCGCGCCACCGAGGGACATGGATGTGACTTTGAAGATCTTGTACAAATAGGAACAATCGGCCTTTTAAAGGCTATAAAAAGCTATGATGCTGACTTTGGAACAGCCTTCTCCACCTATGCCGTCCCTCTTATTATAGGCGAAATAAAGCGATTTCTTCGTGATGACGGTCCCATTAAGGTCAGTCGTTCAGCCAAGCGTACAGCCATCCAAATCATGCGGGTACGGGAAGAATTTATTAATCGCGAGGGCAGAGAGCCTAAAGTGGACGAGCTTGCCGTACTTTGTGATTTATCCGTTGAAGAACTGTGCGCTTCCCTGCTTTCAATGAAATCTCCCCATTCCTTTTCGGAAAAGGTTGGAGATGACGGGAATACTCTTGAAGAGTTGATAGCCGATGACGGTGATGCCCTTGACAATCTCTGTGACAAACTCGCCCTCAGGGAAGCCATTCAAAATCTTCCGCCTCTTTGGCGAAAAATCGTCACTCTGCGATATTTCCGCGATATGTCCCAACAGCAAACCGCCGCCATATTGGGACTTACACAGGTGAAAATCTCCCGAGAGGAGAAAAAAATCTTTTCAAAGCTGCGAATACAGCTAAAAGGCTGTGAACCTTAAAATTAAACTGTTCAAAAAAGCGTACAAGTATTTTAAATAGCGTTCAAGTAAATACCGCCGCCCGATTGATTTCATGGGGCGGCGGTGTTATAATTATTTCAGATAAAGCAGCGCGCTTAGTTTATCAATATTTTTCTAGGAGAAATCACCATGAATTATCTCGATCAAATCAAAGGATTTTACATGAAAAGACAGCTAAGTCCCCTTTCAAGCGGAGCTATCACCCTTTACTATCTGCTTTTAGAGCAGTTTAACATGGCAGACTTTCCAAAGGCCATGGAAATTCCCATGAAGAAGCTGGCCACGAGGACGGGACTCAGAAAAAACGTTCTTAGAAAAGCTCGCCGGGAGCTTGTAAAAAACGGATATCTGACTTTATCGAAGTCGAATACAGGTGAACACAGGGTTTATTGTATAAACTCACTCAATCTACCTGCCCATGCCCAAACAGCAAGGGGGTAAAAGATGAGAACAGAAAGCTGCGCCGATTCACTATTATATTTTGCCAAATACCATTGGTATCTCACAGCCCTTAACTCCAAGGAAGCCGAGCGAAAGAAAATCCTCGCCAACATTAATTCGGGACTAATCAGCCGTGATACATTGGAGGAGGATTGGAGCGAGCGTTTGGATGGGGAAATATCCGCCCTTCGTAACCATCTCCATGCAATAGAAGCTACTATCGAATCAATCCCCGAAACACCCTTGCTCCTTCCCTGCAAGCTGTTTTTGCGCCTGCATTATGTGGTGGGAATGTCTATGACCGAAACGGCTGAAAAAATCAATGTCAGCGCCACGACGTTACGGCGGATTCGCGACCGCACAGCGGATTATTTTGAGCATTTTCCTGTGGGCTGATGAAATAAAAGTGAGGAGAAAAGCATCTTAATACAAGATTCTTTTCTCCCCCAATAACCTAATTACGAAGCTATCAGGTATTTCTGTCAACCTTTTTCATAACCTTCAAATTTCCGATTTTCTTTGAACGGGTGTCAAGCTCGGAAAGGACGTCTTCCATATCAACTCCGCACTCATGCATCATCACTGTAAGGTGATAAATAAGATCGGATATCTCCCCTACAAGCTCTTCCTTTTCGCCGTTTTTGGCAGCGATAATCGTTTCCGCCGATTCTTCGCCCACCTTTTTCAGAATCTTGTCAAGCCCTTTTTCAAAAAGATAACAGGTATATGACCCCTCCTCGGGATTCATTTTTCGGTCAGCTACGACCGCGTATAATTCCTTAAGCACGTTGTCGCTCATTATTTTTCCTCCCCTTCGTTTATGTATAAGTCACGGTAAAAACAGCTTCGATTGCCCGTATGACAGGCAGCGCCGATTTGCTTTACTCTTACAAGCAGCGTGTCCTCATCGCAGTCATAGGACAGCTTTTTTACATATTGGAGATGTCCCGAATGTCCGCCCTTGTTCCACAGTTCTTTCCGTGAACGGCTCCAAAACCAAGTAAGTCCGGTTTCAAGGGTAAGGCCGAGAGATTCACGGTTCATATAGGCAAGCATTAAAACTTCACCGTTTTCATCGTCCTGCACAATGGCAGGAATCAGCTGGGATTTCTTAAAAAAGATATCAAAATCTACGTTTTTGTCTATCATCATTATAACCTCACGGGAATTCCCTCTCCTTTAAGATGTTCCTTAACCTCACGCACCGTTAGTTCGCGGAAATGAAAAAGACTCGCCGCAAGAGCCGCATCACAGCCCGTTTTTTTAAAAACATCCGAAAAATGTTTAACATTTCCGCCGCCTCCGGACGCAATTACGGGAATTTTTACACGCTCGGAAACTGCTCGTGTAAGCTCAATGTCAAAGCCGCTTTTTGTTCCATCGGTGTCCATGGAGGTAAGGAGTATTTCGCCTGCTCCGAGCCTTTCCGCTTCCACCGCCCACTCAACAGCATCCATGCCCATATCCTTTCGTCCGCCGTTAATATAGACGGTAAAGTGTCCATCCGGGCATTTTTTTGCGTCAATGGCAAGAACAACGCATTGACTTCCGAATTTATCAGCAGCATCGGATATTATTCGCTTGTTTAAGACCGCCGCTGAATTTACCCCGACCTTGTCAGCACCGGCAAGTAAAATTTCACGGAAATCCTCAACCGTACGGATTCCGCCCCCCACCGTCAGGGGCATGAATACTTCTCTGGCTGTTCTTTCCACTACGTCAGTGATGGTCTTACGTTTATCGCTTGAGGCGGGAATATCAAGAA
>JAZNUF010000249.1:0-3255 GCA_045592185.1 Candidatus Flemingiibacterium sp. | reverse complement strand
AATTTTTAATCTTTCGCCACCGGATACAATTCATTATGAGGATTTAAAGATTAAGATAACGCTTTCAAGCGCTGTTCCAGGCGTTACAGTATCATTTGCAAATCTGTCCGTAAAACCGACGAATGAACTATTTGCAAATGGGGGATTTGAAGGGTTAGATATCGCCGCCAGAACCTTTGAAGGAGTTGATAACCCGGCAGGACCAATCGGTCCTGTATCGCCCGATGGAACTATAATCGCTCCGACGGATTCGTTTGAAATCCCGGCAGAGGGGGGAACAGTCGCGCCAACTGAGCGGCGCATTCAGTATGCCGGTGAGCGCAGTATGAGACTTTATAATACAGCGGATGCTTCGTATATGGGTCAGCAATTGCGGCTTGAATCCGGAAAAACGTATCGAATCAGGGCACGCGTCACTGCGAAAGCGGTTGGTGATGCAAGGTTTTACTTGCAGACAATGAAGGCAGAAGCAGGAACTTCTATACATTTTGAAACGGGTTTTATAGGCTTAAATCCTTATTCGACCTTAGACTGGTGTCTGGGAGAAGCTTTCTTCAGCATACCGACTGCAATAAACGGACAACCATATACTACAATGCAATCTCAGTTACTGATATGTATTCCTAAAAATTCCTATTGTTATATTGATGATATCAGCGTTATGGAGGTTGAGTCCGGAGCAGGATTTTATACTGAAGATGCGAAACGTATATCCTCTGCAGAAGAAGCAACAGGAAAGGATGTTGTTGCATATTACAGAAGCGCGGACCTGCCTGCAGATAAAGATGTAACATTAGTTATGGCGTTATATGATGTAACGGACGATGCAGCTCCATGCTTAGTTGATTTTGCACTGAAAACAGATACAAGTACGCTTGCCCGCCCGATTCATAATACGTTCTTTGTTCCTAAAACAGGACAGAAATATGAATTAAGAGCTTTCTGCCTGGATTCTATTACGGGACTTAAGGCGTTAGCGCAAAAGTACACTTTGAAGTAAGAGACTGACTGAAAACGATGGGAGGATCCCCGATGAAACTCAAAAAAATACTGCTGACGGTTTTAGCAGTTTCCATGCTCCTGTCTTCTCTCGGCGGCTTCGCCGCCGCGGAGACGGCAGGGGTACTTACGGAAATTATCAAAAATCCCGGCTTTGAATCGGTGACGGACGGAAAGCCGGATGATACCGGTATGGCAAACGGCACCTTCGGAACGAACTTCTTTTTAGAGGAAGCTCGTCCCTATAACGGCAAATATGCCGTGCGTGTTGTCTCTGAGCAAAGTTCAGGTCCCTACCTGTCCTTTGGTACGACAAATATTGTAGGCGGACAGGATACGCCATTTACATTTTTGATTAAACAAACACGCGGCAGCTCCACTGCGGTTCGCGTAGAGACGGAGTTTTATTCGACCGCTACTGTATCGGCTGCAAGCTATATAGTGGGTGAGGGCTTTACACTATCCGGTCTCCGCGAAGGAAACTGGATAAAGCAGTCCATTATGCTTCACATTCCCGACGAAGCGAAACGTGCACACGTTATGATTCGGACGTTTGGAAATACGGAAATAACAGTTGACGATGTGAGCTGGATGGCGCTTTGCACCGAGGAAGTAGAGATAGAAACACCAACTGATGAGACTGAGAGTGAAGCAGTGGAATTTTTACAGCCCAAAGAAGGACATTCTGAAATGATTCTGAACGGTGGCTTTGAAGAAGCTTCGGATGACGGTGAAGTCACCAATTGGCAAAGCTGTCCAAATGGCAGCGTATGGAGCGGAAATACGGAAGCGAGCCGCGTAAAGGGCGATGCCCATACCGGTGACTATGCGCTAAAGCTTAGTGGACCCAAATCCACATGGGCAGCGCAGATATTAACTGTGAAGCTTGTGCCCGGTGCACGGTATCAGGTGTCGGCATGGATTAAAAATGACGGACTTAACGGCAAGGGATTTTGTTTTAAGATGGAGCATTATAGCCAGCCGGACTGCCTGCCTGAGAACTGTCTGCCCGAGGAACTCTCGATTTACACGTCTGCCTATCCTTCAAAGACAAATGGGGAATGGCATTTATATACAAACACCTTCACAGCTCGAGAGGATATATACTATGCGAAGTTTTACGTCTATATCTGGGGCAGTGGTACCACGCTCGTAGACGATGTATCGCTTTATGTTGTAAACGACGAAGTAAATGGCGATTTGTACTGCGAAGAGGTGTTTACCTATGCGGACCGCGAAGGCATGGTTTCGACATGGATGGATCTTTATACCGACAGCTATCCCGAGCTTATGGATGCCACGGCGGAATTTACGATTACAAGAGAAGGAAAGACTGTTTTCTCTGAAACGGTAACGCCGGATGAAAACGGCAGAGTCACAGCACATTATAACCGCCTTGTCCTGACGGAAAAGAAGGTGCCGTACCTTGTAAAGGTAACGGTACGGGATAAGGACGGTAAGGAGGTTTGTTCCGACACTAAAAATGTGTATAAATATGACCGCCCGACGCGTATTCGTGAGGACGGCGTATATATGATGGACGGCAAGCCCTTCACGCCTGTCATCGGTTATGCCGTAAATCATGAGCGCTACGCAGAAGCAAAGGCGGCAGGTATTAATGTTGTTATCGTTTCTTACTGGTGGAGTAATGTAGAAGAGGATCCAAGTCGTTTAGATGCGATTTTAGCACTGCTTGAACAGCACGACCTCTATGGTATCTTTGCGCTTTATATCAACATGGTGCCGGCGGGGCATCCCGACAGAATCAATAATACGCGTCTTGCCGTGCAGAGACTCAAAAACCATCCGCGCGTCTTTGCCTATGATTTGCAGGATGAACCTTCCCAGACCGTAGGTCTTGACGTAGTAGAAGATCTGATGGCGGCTTCCTATAAGGCAGTGCGTGATATCGACCCCGATATCCCGGTCTTCTGCGTCGATAACTCTATAAAGCATCTTGACGTAAACTATCGGTATGCCGACCTTAACATGGTGGACCCCTACTGGCAGGGGAACGGCGCGATTACAAGCTTTCCCCAGTATGAGGTAGAGATTATGAACGGCCTCAATGAATTTGACAAACCGACGTATTCCCTTGTATCTGCCTTTGATTGGCGCGGTGCATTCCCCACGGCGGATGATACACGCCATAATATCTACCAGTCCTTCTTTGCAGGTGCAAAGGGTGTGGGCTATTATGCATTTGATCACGCTACGAAGGATGCGGCAGGCAATAATATAGACCTTATGGATACC
>JAZNUF010000248.1:0-3389 GCA_045592185.1 Candidatus Flemingiibacterium sp. | reverse complement strand
AACCGGCGGTGCAGGGTTTATTGGCTCGCATACCGTTGTTGAACTTTTAAATATCGGCGAGAATGTTGTTATTGCTGACAATTTCTGTAATTCAAAGCCTGCTGTGCTTGACCGTATACGTGAAATCACAGGCAAGGATTTTAAATTTTACAACGTAGACCTCTGCGATAAAACAGCTCTCGAGGTGGTTTTTGCATCTGAAAAAATAAGTGCGGTAATACACTTTGCAGGGCTTAAGGCGGTTGGCGAATCTTGCGCTATTCCGCTGCGTTACTATCAAAATAATCTTATAAGCACGCTGAATCTTTGCGAGCTTATGGAAAAATACGATTGCAAAAATATAGTTTTCAGCTCCTCGGCAACTGTTTACGGTAAGCCTGCAAGCGTGCCTATCAGAGAGAGTTTTCCGAATTTCGCTACAAATCCTTATGGCGAAACAAAGCTTCAAATTGAACATATTTTAAAGGATTTGTATAAAGCGGATAGCAGTTGGAATACGGCAATCCTTCGTTATTTCAATCCGATTGGAGCTCATGCTTCCGGCAAAATCGGCGAAGACCCGTCTGGGATTCCCAATAATTTGATGCCGTATATAACTCAGGTAGCAATCGGCAAACGAGAGTGCCTTTCCGTTTTCGGAAATGATTACAATACTCATGACGGCACGGGAGTTCGTGACTATATTCATGTGGTTGACTTAGCAAAGGCGCATCTTGCCGCGCTTAAATGGCTTGAAGGTAAGCCGGGGCTTGACGTTTTCAATATCGGTACGGGACGAGGATATTCTGTACTGGATATTGTCAAGGCTTATGAGAGTGCAACGGGCAAGAAAATCAACTATAAAATTGCGCCAAGGCGTCCGGGTGATATTGATGAATGTTACGCGGATCCGTCTAAATCTTACGATATTCTCGGGTGGAGAGCAGAATACGGCATTGAAGATATGTGCCGCGACAGTGCAAGATGGCAGGATATGAATCCGAATGGATATGAAGATAAATAATTTAGGGAAGAAGATACAATGATTACTAAAGAATTGTTCGGTCATATGCCGAATGGTGATGAAGTCTACGCCTATACGGTAAAAAACAGCAACGGCGCGTATTTCAAATTGCTGACGCTTGGCGGTATTATAAATCAGCTGTGGATGCCTGACCGTGATGGAAAGCTTGCGGATATTGTCTGCGGATATGACAGCGTGGAGGGATATTTGACAGGCGGCGGATACATCGGTGCCATTATCGGAAGATACGGAAATCGTATCAGAAATGGAAGATTCACATTAAACGGTATGACATACCAGCTTGCACTAAACGAAAATGGCATATCTCACCTCCACGGCGGGGAGGTTGGATTTGATAAGAAGCTGTGGAATGCCGTTCCATATGAAAAGGTGGGAGAGCGAGGAGTGATTTTCACCTGCGTTGCCGAGGATATGGAGGAAAATTATCCGGGCGAACTGAGAGCAAAGGTTGTATATTCCCTTACTGATGAGAATAAGCTGAAAATTCATTACGAAGCAACCTGCGACAAGGATACAGTCATTAACATGACAAATCACAGTTATTTCAATCTTGACGGATTTGATTCCGGCTCGGTGCTTAACCACTATTTGCGAATTGATGCAGAGGCAGTCTGCGAGGTTGATGAAACCCTTGTTGTAACAGATAAAATCTTTAACGTATCGGGCACACCTTTTGACTTTTTAGTCGACACTAAACTCGGCGATCGCATTTGCGAGGAGAACGAGCAAATTAAGCTTGGCGGAGGGTATGACCACAACTTCTTCTTTAAAAATTATGACGGAAGCATAAAGCTTCAGGCAGAGCTCTACAGCGAAAAAAGCGGACGAGTCATGTCTGTTTATACAGATCAGCCCTGTGTCCAGCTTTACTCAGGAAATATGCTGAACGAACCCGTTTTGCTTAAGGGCAAAGTCGAGCAGATTCCCCGTACCGCCCTGTGCCTTGAAACTCAGCACGCTCCCGATAGCCCAAATCACGATGATTTTCCTTCAGCAAAACTTCGTGTGGGCGAAAAGTATAATACCACAACAATTTATGCCTTTGGCGTAAAATAATTAAGATAGGAAAGCAGGCAAATGTCAGAAATTTTCCATCAATATATTCTTCATCCCCTTGAGCATACCATAGAGCATATTTGGTATATGCCTATACTTCTTTTACTTGTTTATTTACTTATTGAGGTTTTGGAGCATAAAGCAATTTATAAGGTTAAAAAGGTTCTGTCAAATAAAAGTTTCGGACTTTTCGGTGCGGCTGCTTTGGGAATTTTTCCACAATGCGGATTTTCCGTGGCTGTGGCGAATCTCTATGCCGAAAAGCTTGTCGGTGCGGGTGCGGTTGCGGCTGTGTTCGTTGCTACCTCCGATGAGGCACTTCCGCTTCTTATCGCAAATCCATCAATGGCGCGATGGCTTCTTCCCACAATATTTATAAAATTTTTCTTTGCCGTTCTTGTGGGACTTCTGGTAAACCTTATTTTCAAAGTCACAAAGCTTGACGCTTGCAAGCCTCAAGCTCATACTCACGCTCATTCGGGGCATACTCACGAGGGCGGGGAACATCACCACTGTGCACATTGCGATTCAAGCCGAGGAATTGTTCGCACAGCAATCAGACGTACTCTTTCGGTTTTCATTTTTATATTGATTACAAGCTTCTTTTTCAATGTGGCGGTTGAAGTTATCGGTGAGGAAAATTTAAAAGCTTTTTTGATGAATGGAAGTGTTCTTCAGCCTTTTGTTGCTGCGCTTATCGGGCTTATACCCAACTGTGCCGCGAGCGTTATTGCCACAGAGCTTTTTATTTCCGGTGCCATCGGATACGGGGCGTTGATTGCCGGTCTTTCCGTAGGGTCGGGCATAGGCGCGCTTGTGCTTTTCAGGGTTAACAAAAATATTAAGCAAAATCTCGCTTTAATGGGAATACTTTATATTGCATCCGCGCTTCTTGGAGTTATTATTACGCTGATTGTTTAATATTGCGATTTGGCGTTTTACGGTCGAGTCTACACTCATTTTTTATAATTAAGGATATTACGATGCTTGAAAAACTGAAAATTACCGAAGAAAATTATAATAGAATGGCGGAGGAATTAGCTCTGCCAGAGGTTATCTGCGACAACGAAAAATACACGAAACTGATGCGTGAGCATAAACGGCTTACGCCCATAATCGAAAAATATCGTGAGTACATGGACTGCTCCGCACAGATATCAGATACGGAAGAGCTTCTTTCCGAGAAGCTTGACGCTGATATGGAAGAAATGGCACGAGGGGAGTTGGCAGAACTTAAAGAAAAGCTTCCTGCCATTGAAAAAGAACTTCAGATTCTTTTGCTTCCCCATGACCCTAATGATGATAAAAA
>JAZNUF010000247.1:0-5663 GCA_045592185.1 Candidatus Flemingiibacterium sp. | reverse complement strand
GGGAAGAAGCCTTTCGGTACGGCTCCGCCTACTACGCTTTCGGTGAAGGTAAGTCCGTCACTCTCGCCCGGAGCAAATTTAATTTTAACATGACCATACTGACCGTGACCGCCGGATTGCTTCTTATGCTTTCCTTCGGCTTCAACGGTCTTCTTTATTGTTTCCCGATAAGCAATCTTCGGCTTTTCAAGCACAACGGAGGTGCCGAAACGGTTCTTCAGCTTTGCTACAAGCACATCCAGGTGAATATCGCCGATACCCGAGATTAGGAGCTGCTTTGTATTGGCGTCATTTTCATAGCGTGTGGTCAAATCTTCCTCAAGAAGCTTTGCGATGCCTGAAGAAATCTTATCCTCATCGCCTTTGGAGAGGGGCTTGATTGCTTGTGTCAGGAAAGGCTCGGGGAAGTCGATTCCCTTATACTTGATATCCTTAGCCGAAGCCGTGAGCGTATCGCCGGTGTTTACGGTAGTGAGCTTGGCGGTCATACCGATATCGCCACAGCAAAGGCTGTCAACCTCTGTCTGCTTCTTTCCTCTTATGGTGTATATGTGAGCCATCTTTTCGGTGGTTCCGCTGATTGTATTGCGAAGTGTCATGTCACGGGTAAGGTTACCGTTCATGACCTTGAAGAAGGACATTTTACCTACGAAGGGGTCTGCAACGGTTTTGAATACGAAAACAGAAGTTTCGCCTGCGGGGTCTATTTCCATATCTGCTTCGCCCTCGGCGGTTACGATAGTTTCCGTCTTTCTTGCTGTCGGACGGGGGAAGGAGTTGGCGATGGTGTCCATAACTTCCGTAACGCCCCACATCTTTGTGGCGGAGCCGCAGAAAACGGGAACGATTCCGCCGCTGATGATTCCGTCATGAACGGCGTTGATAGCTTCGTTATATGTAATGGTTTCGCCGGCGAAGAATTTGTCCATCAGCTCCTCGCTGGTTTCCGCTATGGATTCGTAGAGCATATTGCGGTATTCATCGGCAATGGCTTTAAATTCCTCGGGGATTTCCGATTCCATATTTGCGCCCGTTTTGTCGTAAACTTCGGCTTTCATGTCGATGAGATTCAAGAAGCCGATAACCTTGTCACCCTCAATCATGGGGATGAGCAGGGGACAAACAGCAACGCCGAATTTATCTCTCAGAGAGTCAAAAACTCTCTTGAAACGAGCTTCTCCGTCATCGAAGCGGTTGATGAAAAAGGCTTTAGGTATGCCGGCATTGTCAGCCATATCCCAAGCAAGCTCAGTGCCTACCTCAATTCCGTTTCTGCCGTCAACGAGAATGAGCGCGCTGTCTGCAACTCTCATTGCTTCAAGCACTTCGCCAGTGAAATCAAGGTATCCGGGAGTGTCGAGAATGTTGATTTTGCTATCCTTCCATAAATAAGGTTCAACGGTGGTAGACAGCGAAAAACCTCTGCGAATTTCCTCGGGGTCATAGTCACTTACGGTATTTCCCTCAGGAGTTTTACCGAGGCGCTCGGTTTCTTTCGCAAGGTACAGCATTGCTTCGCAAAGGGAAGTCTTTCCGCTGCCACCGTGGCCTAAAAGGCAGACGTTACGAATACTTTTTGTGTTGATTTTGTCCATGTGAATTGCTCCTTTTCTTAATTTATAATATAGGGAATGTACCGTCCGCCGTTGGCAGACTCAGATAAGCGAATATAATCATTTTACTCGGTTTGGTCATAAATCATAATATTCGATAGCTGACTACATTATATATTATACAATATGCAAAAGGATTTTTCAAGTGGTTTTTATCAAATTATCAACACCGACATGGAGAAATCAAGATGTGATTTTTGTGCATTATTCACAATAAAGCTTTCCTTGCCAAGTGTCGCGGCTGCACATCAGTTTATCAACGGTGTTCATAACCACCAGCTTCTTGCGACTCCACATTGGTGCAATAAGAGTATCCGCCATACCATCGCCCGTAATTCTGCCGATAACGGTTTCGGGCGGCATAATTTCAAGTTGTTTTACAACGGTATCTGCATATTCATCAAGTGACATACATTCAAAATCGCCCATTTGGTACATTTTGGCAAGTGGCGTGTCGGCAATAACATGAAGCAGGTGGAGCTTTAGCTGCTCGGGGCGAAGCTTCGCCACAGCCTTTGCGCAGTCGAGCATCATGGCGGGGGTTTCATAAGGAAGACCGTTTATAAGGTGTATACAGATGTTGATTTTACGTGAAGCCCGGCGAAGCTTTTCATAGCCGCAGATGAAGTTATCAAAGCTGTGTCCGCGGTTTATTAGCTTTGCCGTTTCATCGTGGATGGTTTGAAGCCCCAGCTCCACCGTTAAAAATGTTCTTTCGGCTAAATTGGCAAGATACTCGCATACATCCTCTTCAAGGCAATCGGCGCGGGTGGCGATACTTAGCCCCACTATGTTCGGAAATTTTAACGCCGTTTCAAATTTCTCTTGCAAAATAGGCAGAGGGGCATAGGTGTTGGTGAATGCCTGAAAATAGGCTATGCAAAGGGGATTGTCCCATTTTTGAGAAAGCTTTTTGTAGGCGGCGGCAAGCTGTTCGGGGATTGGCATTGTCGAATCGGAGCAGAAATCCCCTGAGCCTCGGGAGGAGCAATATATACATCCGCCGTATCCCGCGGTGCCGTCACGGTTAGGACAAGTAAAGCCTCCGTCCAGGGGCAGCTTTGCACATTTTCTGCCGAATTTTTGCTTCAGGAAATAGTCGTAGGAATAATAGCGTTTATTGGAATCGCTATATGGAAAGGGGTTCGTTGAAATTTGATTTGGCATACAATCCACCGTCATTTGAACTTGTTTTATATAATGATAGCATACCCGCTAAAAAAATTCAAGTATTTTAAGAAAAACTCTTGACAACCGCCCGAATTTGTGGTATCATATATAGGTAACAACTACGCGAGTGTAGTTCAATGGTAGAATTCCAGCCTTCCAAGCTGGTCGCGTGGGTTCGATTCCCATCACTCGCTCCAGAAAAGGACAGATTTCCTCGGAAATCTGTCCTTTCTTTGTAATGAATTTCGTCATAAGGCAACTGTTTCACGGCTAACGGATCATCTTTTATACCGTGGATTTATTGTACTGCGAATAATACCGCACGCGATTTTTTCTCCGGCGTTGCCGGCGGGTTGAGATTTGAAATCATCCGAGCCGTTGTGAATTACAACTGTTCGGCCGATGATATCCTCCACGCGGAAGCGATCTGTCGTTACAGCCAGATATGCGCCTCCGTTACACCGCATCAAGGGTGGGAGATCCCCTGCATGGTATGGATGTTCAACTCCTGCGGGATTGTAGTGTCCGCCTGTATTAGAAAAGCTCTCCCCTAAGCAATTATCCCCTTCATGAATATGAAAAGCAAAAAAGCCTGGGCCGCCCTTTTGCGGAAGGCCTGATATGTTAGCCTCGACTAAAACATTTTTGAGATTTTGATAAAATCTGACTTCTCCAAACAGATTTGGTGCGTCATGTCCGCCCTTTACATATGCCACTGCAGCCGGATGAGCAGAAAAATTATACATTATAATTACCATGGCTTTCGCGACAGCGAAAGCTTTCTTATTCTGTGGAATTGTGGGTGGTTTTGCGAAGCAAAATCTTTGCACATTGTGCAAAGAAAGCCACAAAACACTGCGTGAAAAAGTATTTTTCACGCTATCACCTCAACTACAGTATACGTAAAGCCCTAAATATAGTGACACATTTATTCCTTGTGTGCGGTTCTTCTTATTATTTCTTTGCGAATTATTAAAAGTAAAATGAATCCAAGAATTGCACCAAGCAAATTCACGCCTGCGAAGTTTACCCAAATTCCGTCAAGTCCGAAATTCCAAAGCGCACCAAGAAGGATAACGGGGAAAACAAGTGCCGTAGTGACTGACATGATGGTTGCCAGCATTGGCTTTTCGATGGCGCTGAGGAAGCCCTGAGTCGTAACGACAAACCATCTGAACAAATATGCGAAGCCAAATATCCTTATGGCACCGGTGGATTCTTCCAAGAGCAATGCATCATCTGCTTTGGCAAACCACGAAGCAACGGTGCCCGGAAAGAAGAATAGAACTGAAGTTGATACAAGCCCGACCAAAGCGGTTCCAACATAGGCGCATTTTACAATCTTTTTCACTCTATCATAGTTTTCAGCCCCCCAGTTATAACCGATAGCAGGGGAGAGCGAGTCGCTGATTCCGTACAGAAGCGGCCAACAGAGATCACTTGAATACATAAGCACGGCATACACCGCAACGGCAGTTGTTCCGCCGTTCTCCCCAAAGGCCTCCACGCCGAGAGCTATCAGGGATATGTTCATGAGTATCGAAGTTAGACGCCCGGTTATGTTGTTTAGGAACACGGGAGAGCCGCAAGCGCCAATGCCCTTGAACATTGCCCTGCTAAAGGTTGGCTTTGTGAATTGCAAAAGTGTTTTTCGACACAAGAATGGGATAATTGCCACAATGGAGCAAAGGCACATGGAAATTGATGTGGCAAGAGCTGAGCCAATGACATCCATATTTAAAACAAGAAGAAAGAATGTCAAAAGGCCGATAGTGGCTATATTTGAGCCGATATTGATTGCCATGCTTGTTTTCACATATCCGCTGATTCGCAAATAGTTATCCATTGCAAAAAATATTGTGGAGAGGGGACTGCAAAGCGCAACGGTGCGAAGATATTTCACGGAGGTTTCGAGTAAAGTGTTGTCCGCGCCCATCATCCGACAAAGAGGCTCTGCCGCAGAGAACATCACCGTTCCCATGATAACGGAGGTTATAAATATCATAATAACAGAGCACGAAAATACATTGTTTGCGGTTTTATTATCCTTCCTTCCAAGGGCAATAGAGATAGGAACGGATGCACCTACGCCAATTAGGTCGGCAAGGGAGAAGTTTATCATTACGAGAGGCATTGCAATATTGACCGCCGCAAACGCACTCTCCCCGAGCTTTTGTCCAATAAAAATACCCTCAATGATACTGTATATCGACATAGCGAACATACTAATCATTCCGGGCAGAGCCACAATGAAGAACAGCTTCCACGGCTTCATCGTGGCGTACATTTTTTCAGTATCACGTTTCATTTTTCTCTAACAGTTCCTTTCATAACCGCGCAATCTTTTATTTTGAGAAAATTGTGCCATAAATCCTCATTAGGTTCACCGAAGCGGAGCAAGTAAAATGTTGCGTCTATTATACCACAAATCCGCGGCGAGCGCAAGGGGAAAAACATCAAGTGAAGTTTGCCCACATTCGCGTCAGCGAATATTTCACAGCGAAGCTATTTCACTTGTCCGCAGGGCAAATTTCAATAAAAAAGCCATTCGCCTGGACGAATGGCTTTTTTATTTGGCAGGGGCACAAAGGCTCGAACTCTGGACACGCGGTTTTGGAGACCGCTGCTCTACCAACTGAGCTATACCCCTGTATTGGTGGGCCTTCGGGGACTCGAACCCGGGACCGGACGGGTATGAGCCGTCTGCTCTAACCAACTGAGCTAAAGGCCCAAGTCTCGCGGCTCTAAATAAAAAAGGAGTGCCGCCACCCATGGGATGGCGGCACGTCCTGTAAGTGGCTCCCCCTGTTGGGCTCGAACCAACAACCCTTCGGTTAACAGCCGAATGCTCTACCATTGAGCTAAGGAGGAGTGTTGGCG
>JAZNUF010000246.1:0-9139 GCA_045592185.1 Candidatus Flemingiibacterium sp. | reverse complement strand
TATCAAAAATACGGCGCAAAGGCAGAGAATTGCCACAAGTTGCCACACCCCTTCGGGAATCAAAAATGCGGCAATAAAGATACCTGCAATTAGGGCTGTCATGCTTGCAATCATAATTGCCCACATAGACGACCAAATTGTTTTGTTTTTCTTCTCTAATTCTTTCGCCATATCAAGCAAAAGCTGTTCATTTTTCTGATTGCTGTTTTCCATACTGATTTTCTCCCCACTTAATAATTCATTTACACTGATGCACAGAATATCACAAAGTTCAAGCATGACAGACGAGTCGGGCAGAGATTTGCCTGTTTCCCATTTTGATACTGCTCTGTTTGTGATACCCAGTTTTTCTGCCAACTGCATTTGTGTCAGATTTGCTTTTTTTCTGCACTCTGCAATAAATTTTCCAATTTTGATTTGGTTCATAGGAAGCCTCCTTTCACATACAGTATAGCTGATTATATAAATAAAAACAACACACCAATGGTTGAATGGGGAGAAATCAACCATCGGTAGAGTAAAAATTGACCGTCAAATTCAAGCTTTACAAACTCTTTTCTCATATTCATTATATCATAAGTATTCCGTTTTTTCAATCTGAGGTTCTCATAATTTACAAAATTGTTATTAAAAACACCCATGAGTGGGTTATTGAGAGCATTGTATCAAATGTTTTCGAATAAAACAAAAGCGGAGGTTTTGACCTCCGCTTTAACTGCTCAGCGTATTGGAATTTGTCCGGTCGTTTACTTTCTAATCGAAAATTGTGCATACCCATTTTTGTATTTTACATAAACCGTGTCGGGGTTAGTATCGTCTGCATAGACCTCTTGTGCCAAATTAACTCTTGCACCGCAGAAATCTTCTTTTGGCCCATTTACATTATCGATGCCGATGATGCTTCCCACATATTCATACCCATCGGGCAAGGGCTCATTAAAGCCCGTGGCAAAATAGAAATAAATCTGCCCGTTATACATGATTTGCGATTGTTGGATTCCCTCGTCAGGATATCCCGTTTCTGTGCCTGCAGTGTTCGCTTCGGTTCGACCGGCACAGCCCACAAAAACCGACACGCAGGTCAACACCAGAACAAATACTATCAATTTTTTCATACAATTACACTCCTTTTTCAAATTCAAGCTTTTGTTTCGGTTTTCTTAACGGTAAAGTGAAGCAAAAGCAGTTCCGCAAGCAATGACAGGGTAATCAGCCCGCCGACAACAGAGAAAAAGCTGATGCCGAACACCAACGGACCTAGCGAGAAAAAGGAGCAGACACAGAGAAGGGCTCTCGCAACCGTTGCCAATGGGTGCTTGCCCGTAATACAATAAACTGCTAACAGAACAAAAATAATACAAGTGATTATAGCGGTAATCAAAGGAGCAAAGTTTGCATATCCAAAGGGCGTCAAATCGAAATAGGAAAAAGTTTTTCTCCAAGGTTCGCCCTCGGGATTTGCAAAATTGCATACCGCGCCATAAGGCAAGATTTCCAAAATCAGCGTGATAACCGGGAATAACAAACACAAAAATCTTTTTTTCATAGGGCAACCTCCTTTACTTGATTTGACGTAAAAATACAAATTTTGTTCCACAAAATTCAAGTTTTTACATATTGAATTTAAAAATACACTTATGAGTTTCTCCATTATTTACTCTCATATCATTATCTTCAGGCAGCTCCGCTATCCCAAGATATTCTCCCTCAAGATACTCACAGGTTTTCTTGGATGCTAAATTGTCAGGATTACAGGTGATATACAAATATTTCATCCCGTGTTTTTGAGCCAAAGAAAAAAGAAGCTTACACGCCTTTGCCGCATAATGGTGACCACGGTATTTCTCGTTTATCGCGTATCCAATATGCCCACTATAATAAAGTCCGTCATTATATCCGATTCTCAAAGCGCAGGTCCCCATTTTGTTTTGGTGTATATCACAAATATAAAAATGATATGCAGGAACCCAATTCCTTTCGGGATTTTCCGGAGTCAATCTCTCTAAAATTAATTTAATTTCCTTGCTTTCTAAAAAATCTGTATTGAAAAATTGCATAATGTAAACAAATCTCCGCAAACTTGAATTTTTCCGGCTTAGCTGATGGAAATGACTTGCGAAGGTAGCGGTAAGCTCATTCGCCAAAAAGCCTTAGGGCATTTTCACTGTAGATTTTCCGGCGAAGCTCATGGGAGATATCAAGGAATCCCATATATTCAAGCTCCCGCTTCATACTGCACCATGGAAAGTCGCTTCCGAAGAGAATTTTATCGGAATCGTGATTTTTTAATATCCGTTCCGCTTGCTCTTTTGAAAGTCCGAAAATCGGAGCAAGAGAAGTGTCAAACCAAATATTCTTGCCGATTAGAAGTTTTTCAACCTCGTCCCACTGTTTGTTTGCGCCCATGTGCGCCGCAACCAACTTCAGGTCGGGGTATTTTTTTATTACTTTGGCAAGCATCCCGGGAGTACAGTGGATTAAATCGGGAGAGATGAAATCCCATCCAGAGTGAGTTACTGCAAACAAATCGTTTTCAATGCAGGCGGTGAAAATTTCGTGATATCCCTCATCATCAATGGGCAGACCCATATAATCCGGATGGATTTTGATTCCTCGGATTCCGTTGTCCCTCAGACGCTTTGCTTCGGATTTTATGTTGTCGGAAAAAGGATTCAGCGAACCCAGAGCGTATATGCGCTCATTTTTATTAAGCTCTATAGCAAAATTATTGACATTTGTCTGCTGCTTTGGGTTGGTTGCGATATTTAATACGACCGCCCTGTCAACGCCCCATTCATCCATGCGTGATATGAGGTTACTTGCCGTACCGTCCCCTTGACATTCAAGACCGCTTGCCGCTGTCAGCTTTGGGATTGCCTTTTTGGCAACTTCATCGGGAAATGTATGAGTGTGAAAATCTATAATCACTGTATTTGCCGTCCTTTTCTGAATTAACAATATGATATCACAAAAAGAAAATAAAATAAAGTATTTATTGTAAATATTAAAACATCGTCTATATAACCATATAAATAATAAAAATTATTTGTAAAAAAAGCAAATTGCATATTGCAAAATCGGTTAAATCGGGGTATAATTATACTATAATGGGGGAGAATGGTATTTACACAAAATTAACCCTCCCGTTGTTATTTCTACACTTAATCAAAAATAATTTATATGAATTAATGCAAAAAATTAAAGGAGGTAAATAATGGATAACACTACGCAAAAAAATATGCCGAATATCGTATCGTCATCGAAACTGCGTTCTCTTGCAGAGGAGGATTCACTTGCGAAAAATCGAATTCTTCAGCTTTTTGACGAGGGGACATTTGCGGAGATTGGAGCTTTAGCTCACAAAATTGCCCCGGAATTCGGGGATGCCCAGTCTGAGCTGGAGGGAGTAATCTGTGGCTACGGTGCCATTGACGGAAGATTGGTTTTCGCATTCGTTCAGGATTTTTCGAGAAGCAAAGGCGCGGTAGGCGCTATGCACGCAAAGAAAATTTGCGACCTTTATGACCTGGCAACAAAAAACGGCGCGCCCGTTATCGGAGTTTTCGACAGCGCAGGTGCGTATGTAATGGAAGGCGTTGAGGCTCTTGCCGGTTACGGAAGGATTATGAAAAAGGTTGCGGGGGCATCGGGTGTGATTCCCCAGATTGCTGTCATTGCCGGAAACTGCGGAGGAGCCATGACTACCGTGGCATCTATGTTCGACATCATAGTAGGGGCAAAAGAGTCGGGCAGTTTCTATGTGAATCCGCCGTTTATCATGAATGAGCTTGATAAAGAGGGCAAATTCGGAAAAATCGAAAAGGCCGCAGAGGACGGACAGATTCATATGGTATGTGAAATGGAAACGGACGCTCTTGCATATACGAGGAAGCTACTTTCCTACATTCCGCAGAATTGCCAGGATGGTACGGCATATTCTGCAAGCTATGATGAAATCAATCGACTTACTCCTGATGTTAAAGACATCATTTCCGCAGATAATTACGACATGAAATCGGTTGTTGAAGCCATTTCCGATGACGCTGTATTCCTTCAGCTTGGAGAAGCCCATGCTAAATCAATGCTGACCGGTTTTGTGACTCTTAACGGCATGGTAATTGGCGTTGTGGCAAATAATCCTGCTAATGACGGCGGAAAAATCAGTGTGGGGGGAGCAAAAAAGGCGGCGAGATTTATTTCTTTCTGCGATTGCTTCAACATTCCGCTTCTGACTCTTGTTGATACAGAGGGCTATGATTCATCCGTTTCGGCAGAAAAGACTCAATACGGAGCTGCTCTTGCAAAGCTTGCCTCGGCTTATGCCGCAAGTGATATGGCGAAGGTTACGGTGGTGCTTGGCAAGGCATACGGCGCAGCATATACGCTTATGGGCTCAAAATCCATCGGTGCGGATGTTGTTTTCGCGGCGGAATCGGCAAAAATCAGCGCAATGCCCACAAAAACAGCCGTTGCATTTGCTTGGAATGACAAGGTGACTGACAATGATAAGCGTGATCAAATCGAGGAAGAATGGGACAGAGTAATGGCTTCACCTGTAGTTGCTGCAAAGGCGGGAGAGGTTGACAACATTATTTCTCTTGATGAGCTTCGTCAGCGTGCTTCTTCGGCATTTGAAATGCTTGGCGCGAAAAATGCTCTTTGTCTTAACAAACGTCATGGCAATCTTCCTTTGTAAAGGGGAGGTAACTATAAATGGAATTTCTTGAAAAGCTTTTAAACCTCGGTGATGAAGTTAAAAATGCCGCGCCCCTTTGGGACAGAATCATGTTGGGATTGCAGACAACCCTCATCGGAATGAGTGTGGTATTTATTGCACTTATAATTCTTTGGGCGGTGCTCTCCGTATTTAGGTACGTTTTCTACAGACCGGAAAATCAAAGTAAGGACGACAAAATTTCGGACGTGCCCGTGAGCGAAGCAGAAGCTACTGAGCCCAGTGAGACGACACTTAACGAGCCTGATGACGGAGAGCTTGTGGCGGTAATTACCGCGGCAATCGCTTGTATGCTCGACAAGCCCGAAACAGCCTTTAAAGTGGTATCCTTCAGACGGACGGCGTCAAAATAATTTTATAAAGGAGATAATAAGTGATGAGAAAGTTTAACGTAACCGTAAACGGCAATATATACGAAGTAGAAGTTGAGGAGGTTTCTGCAGAAGCAGCTGCGGTTTCCGCACCTGCACCCGTTAATGCAGCACCAAAGGCAGCTCCTGCGCCCAAAGCAGCTTCTGAGCCTAAAGCGGCTCCCGCACCTAAGGCTTCGGCGCCTGCGGGTAAGGCAGGCTCGGTGTCAGTCGCCGCACCTATGCCCGGCAACATACTTAATGTTAACGTATCTGTTGGTCAGACTGTAAAAAAAGGCGATGTTATCTGTGTGCTTGAGGCTATGAAAATGGAGAACGATATTCCTGCTCCGCAGGATGGAACCGTTGCTTCCGTTAACGTACAAAAGGGCGCATCGGTCAATTCCGGCGATGTCCTTGTAACACTCAACTGATATCTCTGTAATATAGAGAGGCATCATTATGTTAGAAAGTATTAAAAATTTTCTTGAAATGACCGGTGTGGCAAAGCTGATGGAGGGGAACTCTTGGCAGACTGTTACCATGTGGGGTATTGCCTTTGTTCTTATCTATCTTGCCATCGGTAAAAAGTTCGAGCCGTTACTCCTGCTTCCCATTGCATTCGGTATGCTGCTTGCGAATCTTCCCGGCGCAAATCTTATTCATATGGATTTGTTTTTCGATGAAAATTACCTCACCGAAGCTCAGATACTTGCAGGCGAGCACGTACCTTTGTCTAGGATGATATCGGCGGTAATCAACGAGGGAGGACTCGTTGACTTCCTGTATCTTGGCGTAAAGCTCGGTATATATCCATCCCTCATTTTTATGGGGGTTGGCGCGATGACCGACTTCACCGCACTCATTGCTAATCCCAAAAGCTTGCTTATGGGTGCAGGCGCACAGCTTGGCGTTTTCGTGGCATTCTTCGGCGCACTTGTTATCGGATTTTCTCCCGAAGCTGCTGCTGCCATCGGTATTATCGGCGGCGCGGACGGCCCTACGGCAATTCTTGTAACAAAGACTCTTGCGCCTACTCTTCTGGGTGCCATTGCCATTGCGGCGTATTCATATATGGCATTGATTCCGATTATTCAGCCGCCTTTTATGAAGCTCCTTACAACTAAAAAGGAGAGAAAAATCGTTATGAAGCCTCTCCGCCCCGTATCAAGAATCGAGCTTCTTTTGTTCCCGATTCTCGTTACCGTAGTTGTTACGCTGATTGTGCCCGATGCGGCTCCTTTGGTAGGATTCCTTATGTTCGGAAATCTGCTTAACGTTTGCGGTGTTACGGATAGACTTTCAAAAACTGCCCAGAACGAGCTTATGAATATCGTTACCATATTTTTGGGCGTATCCGTGGGAGCTACTGCCAGTGCGGAAAACTTCCTGCGCCCTCAGACCATATTCATTATCTTATTAGGCCTTGTAGCTTTCTGCGTATCTACTATCGGCGGACTTATTACCGGTAAGATTATGTGCATCGTTACGAAAGGGCAGATTAATCCCCTTATCGGCTCAGCGGGAGTTTCAGCAGTGCCTATGGCGGCACGTGTTGCGCAGGTTGAGGGACAGAAGGCAAACCCTGCAAACTTCCTGCTTATGCACGCAATGGGACCCAATGTAGCAGGTGCAATCGGTTCGGCGATTGCCGCAGGCGTGTTCCTTGCTATGTTCAGTAAGTGATTTTTACCTATATATGAAATTCGGAGGAAACTATAAATGGCTAAAGTAAAAATTACCGAGACTGTCCTGCGTGACTCCCATCAGTCACTTGTGGCAACTCGTATGACTACCGATGAAATGCTTCCTATCCTTGAAAAAATGGATGAGGTTGGATATCATTCCCTTGAAGCATGGGGAGGAGCGACCTTTGATTCCTGTATGCGTTTTCTTAATGAGGACCCCTGGGAAAGACTTCGCAAAATCCGCGACAAGGTAAAAAACACCAAGCTGCAAATGCTTTTCAGAGGTCAGAACATTCTCGGATACCGTCACTATGCGGACGATGTGGTTGAGTACTTTGTTCAGAAATCCATCGCTAACGGCATTGATATTTTGCGTATTTTCGATGCGCTGAATGACCCTCGAAACCTTAAAACCGCAATAAATGCCACCAAAAAAGAAGGGGGCCATGTTCAAGCTGCCATAAGCTATACCACGGGCCCTGTTTACGATACCGAATATTACACTAAGTACGCACGGCAGCTTGAAGAAATGGGCGCGGATTCCATATGTATCAAGGATATGGCAGGACTCTTGAAGCCCTACGATGCATACGACCTTGTAAAGGCGATTAAGGAAACCGTGAAGCTGCCAATACAGCTCCATACTCATTATACCGCAGGCGTTGCTTCAATGACTCTTATTAAGGCGATAGAAGCAGGGGCGGACATTGTTGACACGGCAATTTCCCCCATGGCAATGGGAACATCTCAGCCTCCTACAGAGCCGCTTGTGGCATCTCTTGCAGGAACTCCGTACGACACGGGTCTTGACCTTGCAAAGCTTGATGAAATAAGCAAATATTTCATGCCCATCAGAGAAAAGTATATGGAAAGCGGACTTCTTGACCCAAAGGTGCTTAAGGTTGACGTTAATGCGCTGCTTTACCAAGTTCCGGGCGGAATGTTGTCAAACCTCGTGTCCCAGCTTAAGCAGGCTGGAAAATCCGACAAGTTTATAGAAGTGCTTGAGGAGGTACCGAGAGTCCGTGCCGATGCGGGATATCCTCCGTTGGTAACCCCGTCAAGTCAGATTGTGGGAACACAGGCAGTTTACAATGTGATTATGGGCGAGCGTTACAAGACCGTAACAAAGGAATTTAAAGGACTTGTTCGCGGCGATTACGGTAAAACACCCATGCCGATTAAACCGGCATTCCAAAAGCAAATCATCGGCGACAGCAAGCCGATTACCTACCGTCCGGCAGATGATTTGAAGCCTGAGCTTGAAGAGCTCCGGGAAAAGGTTAAGCCCTGGGCAATTCAGGATGAGGATGTTCTGTCCTACGCACTTTTTGAGCAGGTGGCAGAAAAATTCTTTGAATGGCGAAAGAATCAGAAGTACGGCGTTGACGCTGACCATGCAGATTCGGAAAATAAGATTCACACTGTTTAAGACAAAGATAGAGCCATCGGCAAAGCCGATGGCTCTAATTTTATCTTGTGGGATTTTTTAAAATAATTATTTTAGATATTCAACAGCGCCCTCGGCGATTCCTTCAAGGGCACCGTTTTCAAAGGGAACTTTTATGCCCGCACCCTCGCAGAGCTCTACGAAGGTCTTTTTGCCGCCCTCAAGAACGAATTTGTAATAACGCTCCCAAGCATCGGCATAATCCTTTTGGGACATACTCCAAAATTCGAGGGATACCGTCTGCGCCAGACAGTAATCAATATAGTAGAAAGGATAATGATAAATGTGAAGCTGACGCTGCCACCCGCGGCCCTTTGCGTAAAAATCTACATCTCCGAATTTCATGTAGGGACGATAGATTTCCTCTAATTTCAGCCATTCGGCGTGACGCTCCGCAGGGGTGAGATTGGGGTTGTCGTATACGATATGCTGGAAATGGTCGACCATACAACCGTAAGGGATAAATATGAGGGCTGATTCAAGGTGCATATATTTGGCTCTCGGAGTATCTTCACCGTAGAAAAGGTGCAGCCATTTCCATGCGAAAAATTCCATTGACATAGAATGACATTCACAGGATTCCATAGTAGGCTGAGCGATTTCCATAAACTCGAAATTTCTCGTGGTGTATGCGGCAAACGCGTGACCTGCTTCGTGAGTCAGAACGTCCACATCGCCCGAAGTTCCGTTAAAGTTAGAGAAGATGAACGGAGCCTTGTATTCGGGGAACTCGGTGCAGTAGCCGCCCACCGCCTTGCCTTCCTTGGCAATCAGGTCGAGAAGCTCGTTATCGTACATAAAGTTGATAAACTCCGCGGTTTCGGGCGACATTTCCTCGTACATCTGCTTGCCTGCAGCCATTATGTCCTCAGGTGCTCCCATAGGCTTGGGATTTCCCTCTTTGAAGCTGAACGGG
>JAZNUF010000245.1:0-8796 GCA_045592185.1 Candidatus Flemingiibacterium sp. | reverse complement strand
AAGCGGTCTTAGGAAGACAAGAGGCAAGTCCAACTCCTTGGCTCACAGAACGACATGGCTACGATCCGACTTGGAGAAATTTGCGGTTATCAGGATCATGTGCTGTTTTTTAAGGCTTTTAAAAAGCTTGAGGGAATTACTCCGATAGCTTTTCGAAAAAAAACAAGCGGCCCCGCAATGATGCCGCAAGAGGAAACAAACAAATGAGCAAAAGCCGCATTGAGGTTAAATTACTCAATGCGGCTTTTTAGATCTTGTTATTCCTTGTTTTTAGTTGCGGTTTGATATTTTGTTCTTATCAAATACACTATTGAGGAAATCATGTTGAAGCTTTCGCATATCAATCCGCCGATTGACAGATTGAAGATGTTGTGCACGATCCAAGACGGGGACATATACGCGATTTGGAATATTCTGATATGTTTTGAGTTCCCGTGCCACATGAATATGCTCATTACAATGAGTGCCGAGTAAGGAATAAGAACGAGTATGATTTGCTCTGCGGAATGGTCAAGGAATATAGACAGAGCAAGGCACAGGGTGTATAGAATCTCAACCGTAACAAGCTTCCATACCCTTTTTGTATTTTTCGAGAAAAGCAGTCCGCGGATAAGATTGGAAAGATTGAAAAATGCACCGCCATATGCGCCTATAAGAATAAAATTCAGAAAGAAAAGCAGACTTCCGCCGCCTTGCATGAGAAAAAAGTTACGGTTATTTTTGCATTGGAAAGAAGCTACGATTATGATGAGTCCGATGATCCCAAAACCTTGGGCGACTATATCTAACATACCTTTTATCCCTCCATAGTAAAAGAAACCGTCTGAGTTCAGTAGACAGTTTCTTTACTTTGACATTTAAATAACTACGCCCTTTTGAAGCATAATATTCGCGTAAATCGCGCTTTCACCCGTTGCTATAATACAATAGCACTTTTTAGCCTCATCGTAAAAATCAAAACGGTCGATACCGCCGACTGCAGAATCACCCCGTTCATCGTGGGAGGATATAATGCTCTTGTAAGTATCCCAAATAGGTGTTTCGACCTTGCCTACATCACGATCCATAAGCTTCATAAGCAAAGCGGGCTTTTCTACGTAAGTATCGAGGGGGAAGACCGTAAGAATTGCATCTAAAATCTCGGGAATCCCATGACCGTCCATGCGAATTACTATAGCGTCTTTACCCATGGATTCGGCGGGGAAATTACCGTCAGCAATGCAAATTCTGTCGCTGTGTCCCATTTCACACAGTACCTTAAGTAGTTCGGGCGACAAAATTTTCGGGATGTTTTTTAACATGACAGCACCTCATAGATATAATATTTATACTTAATTCTAACATACAAACGATATTTTGTCAAGTATCTTGAAGCTACCGATTATTAAAATCAGAAAATCCTTTAACGAAGCCAATAACATGGCTAAAGGGGATTTATATGGAAAAAGAAAAGCAGCCTATGTTTAAAACAGACTGCTTTGTTCTTATGGCGGAGAAGCAGAGATTCGAACTCTGGAGACCCGTTAAGGCCTACACGATTTCCAATCGTGCGCCCTCGACCAACTAGGCGACTTCTCCGTATACCTAAGACTTAAACATTATACCATACAGGCGATGATTTGTCAAGTGGTTTTTAGAAAAAATTTGTATGAAAATCAATCTATTTGAAAAATCCCACACATGGTAGTTTGAATAAAAATATTTGATGATTTTTGTGAAATTGTTACATTAGTATATACATGGACGAGGGCATGAGGCTGAATCCCCAAGCTAAGGCTACGAGGACGCAGGTTGCCACCATGTTCTACAATTACACAAAAATTTTCGGAGAATAAAATATAATAAAGAGGCGCAACGATTGGATTTCGTTGCGCCTTTTTTTGAGCAGTTGCAATGTTTCCCATTCTATCCATTGTAAGAGAGTTATTTCAAAATATATTTTTCTTGGGCTTTGTAATAACTTATTATGCCGTCCGAAACAGCTTTAGCAATGGTTGTCATTGTGCCCGGCTTCATCATTCGCTCGTATTCCTCCACGTTTGTAATAAAGCAGGTTTCAATTAACGCAGCAGGGAATTTTTGATTTCGCACCATTGCAAGCCGCTGCTTTGTAGGGGAAAGGTCAGCCTTGTTAAGGGCGGATGCTACGGATTTTCCTACCTTATCGGCGAGCATATATCCCGCGTCCGACCAATAAAGTCCCACACAGCCATGGATTTTTGTTACGTCTGCCGTGTAGGGCATTGAATTTTGGTGAACAGATATTACAAGGTCGGGAGAGGCTTCAATCAGTACAGCAAGTCTGTCCGAGATAGGGATGTCAATATCGCAGCTTTCATCACGGGTTAAAATAACCGCCGCACCGAGCTCTTTGAGATGTTTTTCCATTTCAAGAACAATCTTTAAATTGAAATCCGATTCGTTTACAGCTCCTTTGGCACCGCCGAGAGGACCTAACGCGCCAGGATTGCCACCGCCGTGACCTGCATCAAGGACAATAACCTTACCGGACAGAGGCTTGTCACTTTTCGGGAGTTCCTGCGGATTTCGGAATTTAACCACTATATAGCCATTTTCGTAATAATGTTCAAATCCGTAAAAATTTTCAATGTCACGGAGCTTAAAAAAATATTTATATGCGTTGGTTTTTGTACTCTTTTCACCTCGTACCGATGTGAAAAGAGGATTTTCTTTAAACGAAGCCTTTGGAGCAGAATCGTTTTTTGTGTTGTATATGGTGACACAAAATTCGCCATTTTCAATGTAGCAGTTGATGGGAAGATTTTCGGACACTTTTATTTTGAAATAAGTTGCTTTGGAATCGTACTCAACAAAAGCTTTTTTTATAGGGGATAATGGTATATCGTCTATGTCAAGCTCCTTTACCGCGTCCGCCGAGATAAGTCCCCCACACCGTAGCTTGTACATTCCGCTTGACAGATATACAGCATTGTCACGCATACTTGACGATTGAGGGGTATAGTCATCATAATACCAACTGTCGTAGGATATTTTCATTTCCGTATCATCGGATAATACCTCTATTGGGATACACGCCCCCACGCCGAGAGCACGAATTTCGGCAGAGCTTGCAGTATATGTATTGCCGCCGAAAATACTTGTAAATTCCACGACTCCAAGCTCGCGGATTTCTCCTGCCTCAGCTGATAAAGTGAAAGTACCCGTGTAAATTTCTTTCATATATCCGCCCGAATAGGGAGCATGAAGAGTTGGAAGGAGATTGATTGTGGTACCGTCAAGCTTTGCTGTCACTTTTGAGCCGCGAGGTGCGGTAACGCTGACAGAAAGTATTCCTCCGCCTGCCCATTCGTATGAGGGCGTAACCGATGTGATTCCGGGCGAGTTCAGAGTTGGATACGTAATATTTTCGGGAGTGTCAACAGATGGTGTGCCACCGTTTATTATATATTTGGTTTCTTTGCCTTTGTGAGAAAAAGTAAAGACATTTTCACCTTTTTCAAGAGGGAGATAAAGGGAAAAATAACCGCTTTTTGTCCGTCCCACCCTTTTTCCATCCACAAACAGCGGCTCGGTTGGGTCTGATGTACCGATGACAAAGGTATTGTTACCGTCAATATAAGAACCTGAATAGGGGATACTGATAATCAAATCTCTGCCGTTTGACCTTATGTCGGGGTAACGGATGCCCTCCGAGAAAACATCCGTTATTTCATCAAGAAGCCCGTGGGAATTGGATTTGAGTGCTTCGTAGCCATAGAGTATAGAACCATGATATGCAAGCTGACCGCGGGCAAATTCAATCTGGCAACGCATCTGATTTTCGGGAGAGCTCCAATCATCATATCTATATGCCCCGTGGCTTATGAGAAGCTTAACATTGCTTCCGTCAAGCTTCTCGTTCCACCAGCGGACGAGAACATCATACCTGGCGTTTTCATCATCAAATTTCCAATAAATTTGCGGAGCTATGTAGTCGATGTATTGCCCCTCAATCCATGCCAGGGGGTCACAGTAGATGGCAAAATAGCTTTCAAGTCCGGAGGTGTCACTACCGCCGTTTGTGCCATTATCATTTTGCCAAATACCGAAGGGGGCGATACCGAATTGACAGTTGGGGTTTGCACCCTTTATGGCGTTGTAGCAAGCCTCGATGGTTTTGTTTACATTGCTGCGCCGCCAATCCTCAAGGGATAACCCGTTTCCATACTGCTTGAAGCTTGCAAAGTCATCAAAGACTGCAGGCTTTTTATTGTCGCCATAAACGGGGTAGGGGTAGAAATAATCATCAAAGATTATACCGTCCACATCATAATTTGCAGCTATTTCATATACCCCGTCAGCGATTAAAGTACGCACCTCGGGGATTCCGCAATCAAAATAAAGCCGCCCGTCAGCGTAGGCAACGGCATAGGATGGATTCAACCTTGCAGGATGATTTTCCGCCAGTGAAGTAACATCATGCTGAGGATTTGATGGGTTTCCTACTGTTATACGAAAAGGATTCACCCAAGCATGAACCTTTAAACCCACCTTGTGAGCCTTTTCGATTAGATACTCAAGAGGGTCAAAATCACCCGGAAGCGGCGCGCCTTGTTTACCCGTGAGATATGATGACGTGGGGAAGATTTCCGACTTGTAAAAGGAATCGGCAGAGGGACGTGCCTGAAAGTATATGGTGTTAAAGTTTGCCTTCTGGCATACGGATATTATCTCATCAAGCTCCTTTTGAAGGGCATCTGCCTTGAGCCCCGGAACGGACGGGAAATTGATACCGTAAACCGTTGCGATATAGATTCCGCGGATTTCGCTGTCCTCAAAATTTTCTGTAGACTGAGGAATTTGCTGAATATTTTGATTGGGAGACGTATTTGGTGAAGGAAGAGTCTGTCTCCTTGAGGCAGTGTGCCTGAAAATGTTTAAAATTGTTGTTATAGATACGGCGGTCATAAAAGCAAAAACAACTATAGTTATGACAATAAGGGGGAGTTGGGGCTGCTTTTCGTTTTTTTCGCTGCGTGATGAATTATTAAACTTGGGGGTGTTCATTGGAATTTCCTTTCCCTCGGCATTTTTTCTATATCTTATCACATATTTCGAGTGGAAGCTTCAATGTCAATTTCATTATATCAAAAATCCGATATGCTTTTCAACGGTAAGTTTTGGATTTGCAGGACAAGATAAATTATGCGGGTAAATCCGATTATTTTATATCGCCCGTTATAATTTTACGCGGAATGTCAATAATATAGTATCATGAGGAAAAAACTCTATGAAAAAGAAAGGAATAGATAAAATGACATTAGTAAATTCATTACCGGTAATTTGGCTTATTACGATATTGGTCGCGATTTTCTGCGAGGCTTTTACCGAACGTTTGGTGGCGGTATGGTGTGCGCCTGCCGCGGCGGTTGCATTGGTTCTTGATATTCTTGATATGTCGGCGTATACGCAGGTGGTTACTTTTGTAATATGCGCGGTGGCTATGATATCAATATCTCAGCTCATAAAAGCCCTTTCACGATATCACAACAAGAATAATCATATGTCGGAGTGAATAGAATAATAATAAATTCACTTTGGGAGTATATGTGTTCTATGATGGGTATAAAGAAGAATTATCGAACCCTTTCGGCGATAAAGACGACTGTGAAGGCTCTTGCAATGGTGGGGCTTTTCTGCCTTTCCTGTGCGGCGACATATTTTTTTACATTGCTTTTTTCAAAGCCTGCCGCAGATGCCTATAAGGGAGTTGTAAAGGCTACTGAAATTAAAGAAATGCCCGTTATAGTCATTGATGCAGGTCACGGGGGGGTAGATGGCGGCGCTATCGCCCCCGATGGTGGGACGGAAAAAGAGATAAATCTTGATGTATCGAAAAGACTTTACGAGCTATTTAAATTTTCGGGTGTAGAATGTGTTATGACAAGGACAGAGGATAAGCTGCTGGCTGACGAATCAATGAAAAGCCACAGAAAAATGACAGATTTAAAAAATCGATTGGCGATTGTAAATGATATTGCCGAATCGGGCAGGGATGTGGTACTTGTAAGCATACATATGAATAGCTTTTCCATGTCCAAGTATTCGGGCCTTCAGGTGTGGTATTCTCTGAATGATGAAAAGAGCCAAGGGATAGCAAAAGAGGTTCAAAGCTACGCACGTACATGGCTTGACAGTGAAAACAATCGGGAAATAAAAAAAGCAACCCCATCCATTTATCTTCTTGATAGGGCGCAAACTCCCGCTATACTTATTGAGTGCGGTTTCCTATCAAACCCTGAGGAGTACGCTCGCTTATCTGATACGGAATACAGAAATAAACTTGCCCTCATAATTTATGCAGCGGTTTGTCGCGGAGTTTCCGGCGGATAAATAAAAATAAGGCTATAACGCTTGTCGTTATAGCCTTTGCTACTTTTTTGTGTTTATTTAAGCTTTGCAAGCTCGGGGGCAATATCGAGATTTTCCCAAGGAGCATTTAAATCCTCACGGCCCATGTGTCCGTAAGCCGCCAGCTTTCTGTAAATGGGGCGGCGAAGCTTGAAACGGTCAATGATTGCAGCGGGACGGAGATCCACAAGCTCTGCAACCTTTGCTGAAATTTTTTCCTCGCAAACGGTGGCTGTGCCAAAGGTTTCAATAAGTACGGATACGGGTTTTGCAACTCCGATAGCGTATGCAACCTGCACTTCGCACTTGGAGGCAAGACCTGCCGCAACTATATTTTTTGCTATGTAGCGAGCTGCATAAGACGCGCTGCGGTCAACCTTTGTGGGGTCTTTGCCGGAGAAAGCACCGCCGCCGTGACGGGAATATCCGCCGTAGGTATCAACGATGATTTTACGTCCCGTAAGACCGCTGTCACCGTGAGGTCCACCCACTACAAATCTGCCGGTGGGGTTCACAAATATCTTGGTATTGTCATCAATGAGATTTGCGGGAATAACCGGCTTAATCACATTTGCAATAACATCAGCGCGAATCTGTTCAAGCTCAACATCTGCGCTGTGCTGAGAAGAAATAACAACCGTATCAACGCGCACCGGCTTATCTCCATCGTATTCAACAGTTACCTGGGATTTACCGTCAGCACGGAGATAGGGAAGAGTGCCGTTCTTTCTAACCTCGGTAAGCTTGAGTGCAAGCTTGTGAGCGAGAGAAATGGGAAGGGGCATAAGCTCGGGAGTTTCATCGCAGGCATATCCGAACATAAGACCTTGGTCGCCTGCTCCTGTGTCAAAATTATCGGTAAGCTCACCTTCTTTTGCCTCGAGAGCCTTGTCAACACCGAGAGCAATGTCCGGGGATTGACCGTGGATTTGATTCAGAACTGCGCAGGTATCGCAGTTAAAGCCCTTGGCATCGTCATCGTAGCCGATTTCACGGACAGTTTCGCGAACAATTTTCTGAAAATCCACAGTAGCCTTAGTGGTGATTTCACCCATGAGCATAACTATACCGGTGGTGGTAGTAGTTTCGCAGGCAACACGGGACATGGGGTCCTGCTCAAGAAGGGCATCAAGTATTGCATCGGAAATTTGGTCGCAGATTTTATCGGGATGTCCCTCTGTAACCGATTCGGATGTGAAAAGATGTTTTTGCATTTTTTGTTCCTCCATTTTAATGCGGCATAAGAATAGCCCCCGAAAAACTCCGAGGGCATAAAAGCATAATATGGCTCTCATCTCTCAGAATTAGCACCTTTCCGACTGCGCTTGCCGCAATTCGGTAGGTTGCCGGGCTTCATAGGGCCGGTCCCTCCGCCACTCTTGATAAGATATACAATTTTACATATACAGTATATCATACAATAATGAGATTGTCAATAGACTCAGAAAAGTTCTATAAAAAATTTAACAATTTGTGAGCCGAAAGTCATAATAAGACCGGCTGTAATGACACCGCCGAATATGGAAATAAAAGCCTTTGATTTTTTCATATCAAGTATCGATGCTACCAACGCACCAGTCCAGGCACCGGTGCCCGGCAAAGGAATGGCTACGAAGAGAAAAAGCCCCCAAGTTGCGTATTTTTCAATTTGTGAACGATGTTTTTCCACCTTTTCAAACATCTTGTTTGAGATTTTTGAAAAAAACTTGATTTGACAGCTGCGCATCCAAGTAAGCACGCTTTTTACAAAGAAAATGATAATCGGAATGGGCAGACAGTTACCGATAATTGAAACAATCAAAGTCCAATGCCACGGAAGCCCCATGCCCGTACCGATAGGGACGGCGCCTCTGAGCTCAATAAGCGGCACCATTGATACCACAAACAATATGAAATATTTTGCTAAAACAGACATTTTTTACGACCTCATTTATTTGATGGAAACAACCCACTCTATTCTGCCGCCAAAAACGAAAATAAGTGTCAGAACGGCGGCGATTATTAAAACAAGCCCGATAACAGAAAGGGCTATAGTTGTCTTAGTCAGTTTATAAGTTTCGTTGCCTTTTTCTATACATTTGGTGGCCTTGAGTGCCATAGAAATAGGCTTATAAATTATCAACACGATTGAAGCGTTAATAACCGTTTTCAGCGCGTTGAAGGGCAAAAGAAGGGGAATTATCATTGAAGCTATTACCGAAACAGGCTGACCGGTGTAAATAGGAGTTACGAGCAGATTCAAAGGAATCATAATTGCGGTGGTAAATATCACAGAAGCAAAAAGGCCGATTACTGCGCCGGTCATGGATTTTTTTATTTTTGGAGCATATTTATAAATAGTGCTTCCGATAGAAACAAAGACCGCGGTTGAAACAAAATTCATCAAGAATCCCCAAAACTGCGTACTGCTTAACACGAACATCT